>DATIQP010000488.1:0-3047 GCA_035470765.1 Polyangiaceae bacterium
GGATGCGTCGCGAAGGTCGGCGCGACTTTCTCGCCTCTCGGCATGCTCCCCGGCGACGCCCCGCCGCGCGCACGTCGCCCGATCTCGCGCCAACGTCGCATGTCGAGCCGCCAAGTTCGGCGCCCGCGCGCCTTCCCGAACCTCCCCCGCGCGAGCGAAGCGAGCGCGTGGGGGAGGCCATTCGCGCGCAGGCGGCGCGCGCAAGCGCTGCGAGCGTCACTCCGTTGCCGCGTGGCAGCGCGAGCACGCCGCCGAGCACGAATGGGGTGGGGGCCACCCTCTCTCCCGTTGCCGCGTGGCAGCGCGAGCACGCCGCCGAGCACGAATGGGGTGGGGGCCCTACTTCCGCTCTTGGCTCTTCTTGAGCAGATCCCCGAGCGTCCCGAACTTCGCCTCGGCCTTGACCTGCTGCTTGTACGACTTGTAGGCGTTGCGCTCCGAGTCCTCGGCGAGGGCCTTGATCGAGAGCTTCACCTCGTTGCGCCGCGGATCCATCTCGATGACCTTGGCGTCGTGCTGCGAGCCGACGGCGAACGCCTTTCGTAGGTCCGTGCCGCGCGGGGTGCCGGTGCCGGCGGCGGTGACGAAGCCGCGCGAGGCCCGGCCGGTGGCGCCGACGATGCGGACGAACAGGCCGTTCGGATCGTGGCCGGTCACCACGATCTTGACGGCCTTGTGGACGGCGACACGCGTGAAGGGCTGACCTTCGGGCCACTCGGGCGGAACGGGGTGTAGGCCGATCTTGTGACCGTACACGTCGAGCGAAGAGACGAAGACCTCGATCTCCTCGCCCTGCTTGAGCACCTCGCTCGGGTTCTCGACGCGCTTGCCTTGCGCGGAGAGGTCCGAGGTGTGGATCAGGCCGTCGATGCCCGGCTCGAGCTCGACGAAGGCGCCGAACGGCTGGAGGCGCGCGACGCGGCCCTTGTGGCGCGAGCCCTCGGCGTACTTCTTGGCGACCTCGGCCCACGGATCGGGCAGGACGGCCTTGCGCGAGAGCCAGATCTTGCCCTTGGAGTCGATGCGCTGGATCTGGACCTCGACGTCCTGGCCGACGTGGAAGACGTCCCCGGGCGAGTCGCCGCGGTTGTGGCTCATCTCGGCGAGCGGCACGAGGCCCTCGACCCCACCGACGTCGACGAAGGCGCCGAACGGGACGACGCTGCGCACCGTGCCGACGACGTCGCTGCCGACCATCAGCTTCTTGAGCGCCTCCTCGCGGTTCGTCTTCGCCTCGGCCTCGAGCATGCTCTTGCGCGAGAGGACGATGTCGCGCCCGCGCTTGGCGTACTGGGTGACGTAGAAGGGCAGGCGCTGGCCGATGAGCGGGTGCAGATCCACGCCGTGGCGGAGCTCGACGTGCGAGTGCGGCGCGAACGCGCGCAGGCCGTCGATGTCGACCTCGATGCCGCCCTTGATGACGCCCGTGATCAGGCCGAGCACGGTCGTCTTCTCGCGCAGCGCCCTGGCGACGGGCAGCTTCATCATGCGACCGCGGCGCGGGTGGCGCGTCAGGACGACGAGACCGCCGCGCCCGCCGTCGTTGTGCACGACTCCGACGAAGTTGGCGCCGACCTCGAGCACGACCGGCGGCAACGTCACGGTAACGGGAGCGTCGGCGAGGCTGACGCTCTCGCCCTTGTGAGAGGCTGCCGCGGGGGCCGCGGCTTCGGCCGTCGCGGCTTCGGGTGCCGTGGCTTCGGCCGCGGCGGGGGCTGCGCCGTCGGCGGAGGCCTGGCCGGCTTCTGGAGCGGGCTCGTCGCCGGAGTGCTGCGTCGGCGGCGAGGCCTGCTCCTCTTCGATGGTCTTGGCGACGATGATGCGGCGCTCGCGCGCGCGCTCCGCCTGCTCCTCCGCGGTGCCCGCGGCGGGAGCCTCGGCCGGGCTCTCGGCGTGCGCCTCGCCTTCCTCGGCGGGGGCGGCCTCGTGATCGGCGGCGACGAGATCACCCGGATCGGGGAATTCGTCGTCGTCGGCGAGCTCGCTGCCAGGGCCCTGGGCGGGCTCCTCGGGCAGGAGCAGCTCGCGGCGATCGAAGATCGCCTTCGCCTTGCCGGAGAGGTCCACGAATAGGACCTCGTCCGTCATCTGGATGATCTTGCCGAAGACCACGTCGCCCACGCCGAACGCGGGCCGCTCGCGCATCTCGCCCTCGGGGCGCGGGCGGCGCTCCTTCTTCCTCGGGCGCTCGCCCTCCGGGTGCGCGCCGGGCGCGGGGGCCATGGCGCCCGCCTCGGGCGCGGCACCTTCCGGAGACGGAGCTGCGTTGGCGCCGCCCTTCTTCTTGCGGCGGCGGCGGCGCTTCTTGCCCGTCCCGGGCGCGGGGGGCCCGCCGGCGTGTGCCTCCGCGGTGCCCTCTCCGGCCGCGCCGTCTTCACCTTCGGTGGCGGCTTCGTCTCCCTCGTGGCCGTCGCCCGCGAGTGACCCCGCCGACGCAGCGGTCGGCGGCACGTCCGTGGATTGCTTCTCCGCCTCAGGCGCGGGAGCGCTCTCGGCGGGCGCCGCGGGCGGCGATTGGGCTTCGGAATTTTGGGTCGGCTCGTTGGACATGATGCGGAAGGGCGGCGGATACTAGCGCCGGACGGGCTCCGTTCCTAGGGCGA
The DNA here is from genome assembly GCA_035470765.1 of Polyangiaceae bacterium. Classification (GTDB taxonomy): domain Bacteria; phylum Myxococcota_A; class Polyangia; order Polyangiales; family Polyangiaceae; genus DASXHD01. Next base: position 2,604 of record DATIQP010000488.1, read on the forward strand.
ACGATCGACGATGTCGATCCGCGCTTCAAATCGTCGACGGGTTGTACGGACCGCCTCGATTGTGCCTCGGCCGGGGCCGCGCTGGCGCTGCGCTCCCGCTCGATGCAGCAGGGGGCCGAGGCGCGGCTGCGGGCAGAGGCGTAGCCGGGGTGACGGTCTCCCGCTCGGCCGGCACGGGCCGCAACGCGGGGGATTCGGCGGCGACGGAGGGCGGCTCGGCGTCGTGGGTCATCACGTGGGGCGCCGGGGAGCGGCGGGCCAGCAGGCCCAGGCCCGCGGCCAGCGCGACGGCCGCAGCTCCTGCGGCGAGGACGCCCCAGCGGAGGAATCGGCGTTTCGGGCGCTCGGCGCCGACCTTCTCCGGCGCTGGCGAGGGCGTCGGCGGCGCAGGCGCCGGCTCCACCTCGACGCTGATCGGGATCGAGGGCGGCGGCTCGGACTCGA
>DATIQP010000489.1:0-2268 GCA_035470765.1 Polyangiaceae bacterium
GCCACCCGGTCGCCCTCGACGTGGACGTTGCCGCGCAGCAGCGTGGGAAACGTCGTTCGCGAGGCGAAGGAGATCATGGGGTGCATCTGGGCGACGCCGGCACACGACGCGCGGAGGGGCGAAAGGACGTCCGAGCGGAGCGCGCCCGCCACGTGGACGCACGCGACGCCCGGTCCGAGCACGGGCGGCAGGCGCCCGACGAGATCGAGCAGCTGGCGATCGCGCACGGCGAGGACGAGCAGGTCGGCGTCGATGCGGCGTGGCAGTGGCCTGCGCGCCGCGCGCAGCGTCACGCGCCAGCCGGCCTCGCGAAGCGCGTGGTGGAGCGCGCGGCCGACCTTGCCCGCGCCGAGGACGAGCACGCGGAGATCAAGCCGCGTCATACAAGCCTCGCGCGCGGATGTGCTCCATCACGTGGCGCGGCAGGAGCGCCTCGAGGTCGGCCCACCTGGCGCGTGCGATGAGCTCGCGCACGCGAGTGCTCGACACGGCGGGCAGGATCGGCGGGGGCGCGCCGGGCTGATCGAAGCCGGCGCGGCCGAGGACGATCGGCGGCGCGAGCTTGCGCACCTCGTCGAAGCGGAACCACTTGTCCGCCTCGGCGAGCAGGTCGGCGCCCATCACGAGGTGCAGCTCCCACTCCGGGCGCTCCTGCTTGATGGCCTCGAGCGTGCGCAGCGTGAGGCTCGCGCCGTCGAGCCGCTCCTCGATGCGCGACACCTCCACGGAGGGCAGCGGCGCCATGGCCAGCTCGCACATCCGGACGCGGTCGTCGAACGGCGCGAGCGGCTTGCCGAAGGGGTGCTTGAACGTCGGGACGACGACGAGGCGATCGACGTCCGCGGTGGACAGGACGTACGCCACGGCGAGGACGTGCGCGATGTGCGGCGGGTTGAAGCTCCCGCCGAAGATGGCGACCTTGACGCTCACGCGGTCCCCTTCCTGGCCGGCGCGCCGAGCTCGCTCACGATCTCCATCCTCGCCGTGCGCGGCGGCGTGATCTCGCCCCGGAAGAGCTCGCGCTCGCGGTCGTCGTAGACGGTGACGATGCCCGTGTCGTCGTGCGAGTCGAGCACCGCGACGCCGCCCCGAGGGCCGAGCGCGCCCAGGTCGAGCACCCATCGCGTGCCCCGCGCCTCGAGCCGAGGCTCCAGCGCGTCGCCCACCACGACGACGTGCGCGGGCGCGAGATCCTCCTCCGTCAGGACGCTGACGTCGTACGTCACCATGACGACGAGATCGCCGACGGTCTCGAAGGCGTAGGGCGCGTCCTCGGGGAGCGTCGCCAGCGCGCGCAGGCGGAGGCGCTCGCGCTCTCCCGCGACGAAGCGATCGATCTGCTCGGGCGTGCCGCTCACGGAGACCTCGGCGGCGCGACGCCAGGCCCCCTCGTCCGTCGGGTCGTCGCCCACCAGCCGCTTCGCCCACTGGACGACGCAGCGGTCGAGCGCCCCGTCGACGCCGAGGTAGACCGCGCGCACCACGTGCTCGCGCGTGAGCAAGAAGCTCGCGGCGCGCTCGAGTCGACCGAGGTCCCCCTCGGCCGGGCCGAGGAATCCGATGCGGGTGGGGCGGGGGCTCGAGCCGACGGTCATCGACGCTTGTACGGGAGAACGTACCGGGCCGTGGGGAGCGACGTCAAAGGACGCGTGTGCTACGGATGGGGCCGTGGCCAAGCGCTACGAGCGCCCTCTTCGCGAACCAGTCCGAATCCGCCTCGACGGCGAGGCGGTCGTGGCAGAGCGCGGCGAGCCGGTCGCGGCGGCGCTCGTCGCCGACGGGCGCTGGGCGCTGGCGCGCAGCCCCAAGTTCCACCGACCACGAGGGCCCGCGTGCTTCCGCGCGGCGTGCGACGGGTGCCTCGCGCGGGTCGACGGCGTGCCGAACGTGATGACCTGCCGGTGTCCCGCCGAGGACGGGATGGTCATCGAGGCCCAGAACACGCTCGGCTCGCGCCAGGTGGACTTGCTGCGCGTCACCGACTGGTTCTTCCCGGAGGGGTTCAACCACCACGAGCTGCTCGCGGGCGTGCCCGGCGCGCAGCAGGTGATGCAGGCCTTCGCGCGGCGCATCGCGGGGCTCGGGAAGCTGCCGAAGAACGCCGCAAAGCCGCGGCCGGCTCGAAGACGCGAGGCGGACGTGCTCGTCGTCGGCGCGGGGCCGAGCGGCATCCTCGCGGCGCTCGAGCTCGCCGGCGCCGGCCGGCACGTCGAGGTGGTCGACGACAGCCTCGAGCTCGGGGGAGGCGCCCTCGCCACCTTCGACCCT
>DATIQP010000490.1:0-1963 GCA_035470765.1 Polyangiaceae bacterium
CGACGGTCTCGGCGACGGCGACGGCGACGGCCTCGGCGACGGTCTCGGCGACGATCACAACCTCGCTCGCCGGCGGTGGCGGCGGGATCGATCCGTCTTCGGCATGCGCGAAGTCCGAGTCATCGAACTCCACGACCTCGACGTGCACGTCGATCTCCGTCTCCGTCTCCGTCCCCGACTCCGTCTCCGACTCCGTCCTCGCTTCCGCGATCAGCAGCTCCACGCTCGCCACGGGCGCCCGCGGCCTCCACAGCTCGGGGTTGTCGCTCGGGAATTCGGGAGGGTTTTTCCAGACGATTGCGCGCACGGCCAGACGGGCCTCCTAACGTCCCGAATACGCCAGGGCACGAAAACGGCCAAAAAAGCGGCGGTCCGCGCGCGACCGCCTACTGGCAGTGATCCGTCTGGCCGTTGGCGCCGGCCACGCAGGTCTTCCCGACCGACGCGCAGTCGAACGTGGTCTTCTGCCCGCCGTAGCAGAGCGTGATGCTCGAGCCGTTGCACGTGTCGATCCCCGGGTCGAACGGGGTGCACGTCTCGCCCGGGAGGGTGCACCGAGGGAAGCTCGTCTGGTCGCACGTCCCGCCGTAGTTGTTGCAGTCGTAGTGCGACTCGTAGACGCCGTCGCAAATGGACGCGATGCCGCTCTGGCACGTGACGCTGAGCGCGCTGCACTTCTTCGCCGTGCCGTCGGTGAGGCAGTCGACGTAGCCCTCGGTCGAGTCGAAGCCGCAGCTGAAGCCGCCCGCCGCGCAATCCCAGCCGTTGTAGATCTTGTTGGTCGCCCCGCAGAACTCCAGCATCGAGCCGGCGCACTGATCGCCGCTGCACGTCGGCCGCGCGCAGTAGTTGTACGTGTCGACTCCCTTCATGCAGCTGGCGCCCGAAGGGAAGTAGGCGTTGTTGCAGTGCTCGACCGAGGGCTGATTGCAGAGCAAGAGCGAGCCGCCGTCGTCGGCGCACGCGCCTGCGATGCCCGCGTCGTAGCCGGCGCAGCGCGGGTCGCCGGGCGCCAGCACCTCGTACCACATGCAGCCCGTGGCGGCCCCGCACGACGTGGCGCCGGCCGCGCACGTGAGGAACTTCGCCGTCGAGTCGTGGCCGAGGCGGTTCTTCGGCAGCGGGCCCGCGACCCATCCGATGCAGGAGCTGAAGTGGTTGCTGTCGACGGGCACGTCGATCGAAAACTCCGTCGACTGTCCGAGCAGCGGGCAGGCGAACGCGTTCGAGCAGAACTTCACGCCGTCGGCGAGCGCCAGGTAGCCGGGCTGCGTGTTGGCCGGCAGCACCGAGTCTCCGACGGCGTCCCCGCCGCCGTCCCCGCCGCCGCCATCGATGCGGCTCTCGAGGCCGTCGAAGATCGTGCAGGACGCGACGACACCGAGCACGGCCACCATCCCGGCGCCCACGATCGTGCCGGCGGTCCGCAATCTCCTCATGGCGTCCCGTAAGGGTTGCCCTGCAGATCGGGCTTGTTGGTGGGCGGCGGCGTGGCGACCGCCCCGTGCGTCTTCACGTCGAGGTGGGCGCTGGTCTTCCCCGAGTCGACCGAGGCGAAGACCTTCTTGCCCCCTTCGAGCGTCGCCTCCACCTTGAGCGTGCCCGTCCACGGCTCGAGCGCCGCCCGCGCGGAGGCCCCCGAGATTTCCATCCGCTTCATCCCGCTCGCGCGCAGGCTCTCGATGGGGCCGTCGGCCGTCAGATCGAGCTCGACCTCCCCCGCGTGCGCGAACGAGGTCGGCTCCGGCGCGCTCGACGGCGGCGGCGGCGCAGGGGCCGCGGACGGCACCGTCATCGAGGCCGTCGCGGCTCCGCTCGCCGGGGGGCTCGTGCCCCGCGACGAGCTCCGGCTCGTGACGGTGATGACGACCATCGCTCCGACCGCGAGCGCGCTGGCCGCGACCGCCACGATCGTCAGCTTCGTGCGCGCGGGCTGGAGCCTGGTCGCTTCGGTGACCTGAGC
>DATIQP010000491.1:0-3628 GCA_035470765.1 Polyangiaceae bacterium
AGACCGGCATCACGCTGATGAAGATGGACGCCGGAATGGACACGGGCGACATGCTCGAGATCTTCCGCACGCCCATCGGCGAGGACGAGACCGCGGGAGAGCTCTCGGCTCGGCTCGCGGAGCTCGGTGCTCGCGCCGTCCGCGAGGGGCTGCCGCGCTTCCTGCGCGGCGAGTACACGCCCCAGAAACAGGACGGCTCGCTCGCGACGACGGCGCCGATGCTCGACAAGCAGCACGGGCGCATCGACTGGACGCTGCCCGAGAAGGCCGTCCACGATCACGTCCGCGGCATGAACCCGTGGCCCATGGCCTTCTCGCAGCTCGCGGGCAAGCGGGTCATCGTCCATCGCACCCGCAGGATCGACGCGACGACGCCGCGCCCCGCCAAGCCGGGAGAGGTCGTGCTCGCCGACAAATCGCGCGTCTGGGTGGCGTGCGGCCAGGGCGTGCTCGAGCTGGTGCGCGTCCAGCTCGAGGGCAAGAAGCCCGTCTCGGGCGTCGAGTGGTTCCTCGGCCGCGGCGTGCACGAAGGCGACGTGCTCGGCTGAGCGCGCGGCCGTGATCGGCGCCCCGAGGTCGGCTACGCTGTGGGTTTCGCGATGGCCGAGCTCTTCGCACCGCCCACCGAGGCCTATTTCCGCGCCGCCTTCGGCACGCCGACGCGCGCGCAGCAGCTCGGCTGGCCTCGCATCGCGCGCGGCGAATCGACGCTGATCCTCGCGCCGACGGGCTCGGGCAAGACGCTCGCCGCCTTCCTCGCGGCGATCGATCGATTGATGTTCGAATCCGGGCGCGGCGCGGAGGCCGATGCGCCCGGCGTGAAGGTCCTCTACGTTTCGCCGCTCAAGGCGCTCGCCATCGACGTCGAGCGCAACCTGCGCGCGCCGCTCGCGGGCATCTCCCAGCAGGCGGCCCTCGCCGGCGTGACCGCGCGGCCCGTCGACGTCGCCGTCCGCACGGGGGACACTTCCGCGGGCGAACGGGCGCGCATCGCCAAGCACCCGCCCGACATCCTGATCACCACGCCCGAGTCGCTCTACCTGATGCTGACGAGCGAAGCGCGCAAGGTGCTCGCGTCCGTGCAGACCGTCATCGTCGATGAGATCCACCAGCTGGTCTCGAACAAGCGCGGGGCGCACCTGTTCTTGTCCCTCGAGCGGCTCGAGACCCTCCGCCATCGCGGCGCCGGCCGCGGAGCGGGCGATCCGAGCGGCGCTGCGCCCCTGCAGCGCATCGGCCTCTCCGCGACGCAAAGGCCTCTCGAAGAGACCGCGCGCCTGCTCGGGGGCTACGCGGGCGACGCGGCGCGCAAGGTCGCGGTGGTCGACGCCGGCGAGCCGAAGAAGCTGCGCCTGACGGTCTCCACGCCGCCGATCGACATGAGCCGGATCGGCGACAAGGAGGACTTCTCGGGCGATCCGGCGGCGGGCCGCCACTCGATCTGGCCCCACCTGCACGAGCAGATCGTCCGCCTCGTGCTCGAGCACCGCTCCACCATGGTCTTCGTCAACAGCCGGCGGCTGGCGGAGCGCCTCGCCAGCGCGCTCAACGACCAGGCGCGCGCGCAGGGAGCGTGCGGGCCCGACGAAGAGATCGCGCTCGCCCACCACGGCTCGGTCGCCCGCGAGAAACGCGCGATGATCGAGGATCGCCTCAAGCGCGGCGACCTCCGCGCGATCGTCGCGACCTCGTCGCTCGAGCTCGGCATCGACATGGGCTCCGTCGACCTCGTCGTCCAGGTGGAGGCGCCGCCGTCCATTGCGTCAGGGCTGCAGCGCGTCGGCCGCGCGAGCCACCAGGTCGGCGGCGTCCCGGAGGGCGTCATGTTCCCGAAGCACCGCGCGGATCTCCTGGCCTGCGCGGCGGCCGCCACCGGGATGCGCGAGGGCGACGTCGAGCAGACCTTCGTCCTGAAGAACCCGCTCGACGTGCTCGCGCAGCAGGTCGTCGCCATCGTCGCGAGCGAGAGCGAGCGGATCGGCGTCGACGCGTGCTTCGAGCTCGTGCGGCGCGCCGCTCCCTTCCACGACCTGCCGCGCGGCGCCTTCGACGGCGTGCTCGACATGCTCTCCGGGCGCTATCCTTCCGACGAGTTCGCCGAGCTACGGCCACGCGTCGTGTGGGACCGGCTGGAGGGCACGCTGCGCGCCCGATCGAGCGCCAAGCGCCTCGCCGTCGTCAACGGCGGCACCATCCCCGATCGGGGGCTCTACGGCGTCTTCCTCGCCACCGACGAGAAGGGCGGCAAGCGCGTCGGCGAGCTCGACGAGGAGATGGTCTTCGAGCTCCGCGAGGGCGAGGTCTTCCTGCTGGGCGCGAGCTCCTGGCGCGCCGACACGATCACCAGCGACCGCGTCCTGGTCACGCCCGCCGCGGGCGAGCCCGGCAAGATGCCGTTCTGGCACGGCGACCGGCCCTCGCGCTCGCCCGCGTTCGGCGCGCGCATCGGAGCCCTCACGCGGCGCATCGCGGAGAGCCCGCCTGGCGATGCCGCCGCGTTCCTGGTGAAGGAGCACCGGCTCGACACGAGCGCCGCGCAGAACCTGGTCGCCTACGTCACCGAGCAGCGAGAGAAGGCCGGGGCGGTCCCCAGCGACAAGACCATCGTGCTCGAGCGCTTCATCGACGACCTCGGCGACCTGCGCGTCTGCCTGCTCTCTCCCTTCGGCGCGCGCGTGCACGCGCCTTGGGCCATGGCGATCCTCGCCAAGCTGCGCGCCTCCATGCCGGGAGAGCCGGACGCGGTCTGGTCCGACGACGGGATCGCCTTCCGCATCACCGCCACGACCGACGAACCTCCGCTCGACGTATTCTTCCCGTCGGCCGACGAGGTCGAGTCGCTCGTGACCGCTTCGCTCTCGCAGTCGTCGCTCTTCGCGGCGCGCTTCCGCGAGGCCGCCGCGCGTGCGCTGCTCCTGCCGCGGCGCGCGCCGGGCCGTCGCTCGCCCCTGTGGGCCCAGCGCAAGCGGGCCTCGGACCTGCTCGCCGTCGCGTCCCGCTACCCCTCCTTCCCCATCATGCTCGAGGCCTACCGCGAGTGCCTGCGAGACGTCTTCGATCTGCCCGCGCTACGCGACGTCCTCTCCCGCGTCGAGTCGCGCCGCATCCGCACGACGCACGTCGAGAGCACGGCCCCCTCGCCGTTCGCGTCTTCCCTGCTCTTCTCGTTCGTCGCCAACTTCATCTACGACGGCGACGCGCCGCTCGCCGAGCGCCGCGCCCACGCGCTGTCCATCGACCACGCGCAGCTGCGCGAGCTGCTCGGTGAGTCCGAGCTCCGCCAGCTCTTCGACGAGGAGCTGCTGGCGGCGCACGAGCGTTCGCTGCAGCGCCTCGACATTCCGGCGGGGGACGCCGACGCGCTCTGCGACCTGCTCCGCCTGTTGGGCGATCTCTCGCGCGAGCAGCTCGAGGCGCGCGCCGAGAGGGGCTCCGACGTGGAGCGGTGGCTGCGCGAGCTCGAGCGCGAGCGGCGCGCGGTGCGCGTGAGGGTGGCCGGCCAGGAGCGCGTGATCGCGGTCGAGGACGCGGCGCTCTACCGCGACGGCCTCGGGACCGCACTGCCGATCGGCCTGCCTCACGCGCTGCTCGAGCCCGTTCCGGACGCGCTGCAGCGGCTCGTGGCGCG
>DATIQP010000492.1:0-16570 GCA_035470765.1 Polyangiaceae bacterium
GGCACCTTACACCTTTTTGCTGCTCGACGAGCGACGACAACGATGTACGGTGCCAGCGATGAAGGATCACCGCATCGAAGTCTTCCGCACGGCCACGTTTGCCCTCATCGAGTCGCTCGACGCCGTCGTCCGCCTCTCGCGATGGGGTGAGGTGGAGTCGCCGCCGGAGCCGCTCATCGCCGCCGCAGGCAAGCTGGTCGACCGCCTCGGCGCCGCAAATCGCCTCGCTGCGGGCAAATTCAACGGCTCCCCGAGGGACGCCACCCGAGTGACGACCATGTGCGCTGCGATGAAGCGTCTCGACGCCGCCTACGTCGCCTACCGCAAGGAAACCATCTCGCCCGAGCGCGCCGCCAGCGCCACCTCGGCGCTTGAGGTCGAGATCGGCGCCGCGTCCGCGGGGGTCGCTCAGCTCGAGCTCTGATCCTCGGAGCCGCCTTCGAGACTTGAACTCGAGACCTACGGTTTACGAAACCGTTGCTCTACCACTGAGCTAAGGCGGCAAAACCGCGACCCATCCGGGCGCGGGGGAGCGCAAGATACTTGCCGCGCGGCGCACGTCAAGCACTCGCTGGGCTCACCGACGTCGGCGCGCGCCCCGGCCTGAAGGCAGTCGCGACGAACTTCTAGGCGACGGCCTGCGCCTTGGGCTTGGCAGCCTCCGCGATGCGCGTCGCCGCGAGCCGGGCGACGGCCATCATCGTGTGCTGCGGGTTGACGCCGAGGTTGGTCGGAAAGACGCTGGAGTCGACGACATAGAGCGCCTCGGCCTCGTGGGTCGCGAAATCGAGGCCCACCACGCTCGCCTTGGGGTCCGGCCCCATGCGTGCTGCTCCGAAGAAGTGCGTGGCGATGAAGCTGTACGCCCGCGGGTCGAGCGAGCCGCCCTGTAGCGTCTTGGCCTGGTCCACCGTCGTCATCGTGGAGGGCTGCCCGTACACGCCCGGCCAGATCTCCCGCGCGCCCTGCTCGAGCATCAGCGTCGCGATGAACGACAGCGCCTTTCGCGTGGCCTCCAGGTCGGGCGGGGTCAGCGAGTAGACGACCTTGTCGCGGCCGCCGAAGCCGGTCTTCACTCGGCCCTCGGCCCTGGCGCGGATCTGCACGCCCCAGACCGCGATGTTCGGATAAGACGCGAGCTTGCGCATCAGCTCGACACCCGCGCCGGGCATGCGGGCCGCGAGCATCTCGGGCGGCAGCGCGATCGTCTCGATCTTGAAGCGATCGCTGGAACGGAAATGCGTCGTCTCGGCTCCTTGCGTCGAGCCGAAGTCCATGTGGATCGGCCGATCGAAGACGCCCGCGACGCCGACGCCCGGGTGCGCCTGGAAGTGCCGACCGAGCTCGCTCGAGCGGATGCCGGAGCGCCGCAACAGATTGGGCGTCTGCACCGTGCTCGCGGCGACGACGACGCCGCGCCGCGCGCGCAGCGTCACGCGCGCGCGCGTCCGGTTCGAGCCCTGCGCGAGCACGCCGACGGCGCGGCCTCCCTCGATGATCGCGCGCTCCACGCGGCACGAGCAGAACAGGCGCGCCCCGAGCGCGAGCGCCCAGGGCACGTAGCTCACGTTCATGCCTTGCTTGGCGCCGTTCGGGCAGCCTTGCAGGCAGCGCGCGGCGCCCTTGCAACGGGAGGCGTAGCGCTGCATCGGCCGGTGCTCGATCCCGCGGCGCTCCAGCGCCTCGATGAACTCGCGGTTGTTGCCGCCGAGCACCTCGTCCGCCACCGCCTCGACGTGAAGATCCTCTTCGAGCTGGGTGAAGTGCTCGTCGAGCGCCTTGGAGTCCACGACCCCGCCGAGGCCGAAGCGCGCGCTCCAGTCGTCCGAAACGTCCTCGGGCATGCGCCACGCGATGGCCGAGTTGACGACGGTGCTTCCGCCGACGCACTTGCCCTGCAAGAGCGGCATGAACGAGCGGCCCTCGATCGCCTGCGTCGCCGCGTCGCGCATCAGCGTGCGGAACGCCGACAAGACGTCCGGGCCGAACTGCCGCGTCTTGACGTACGGCCCCTCCTCGACCATCGCCACGGAGAAACCGAGCTGGGCGAGCCGGTGAGCGGCGACCGCACCCGCCGCGCCCGTGCCCACGACGACGAAGTCGAACGCCTCGTCCACGTCGCGCGTCAGCGCCGCGCCGTCGATCACGGAACCTTCAGGCAGGCTCTCGTCCGGAGAAGAAGAACCCGCGAGCTTCTCGCCCGACTCATGCAACGGATCGCTCACGGCGCACCTCTTTCTTTCCAAGCGTCACGAGCGCGGGCCGATCGTCCCCGACGATCGCCGCGCGCACCTCGGGCGAGCTCACGAAGAAGAGCGCGCCGAAGGCCTTCAAGAGCAGCGTGAGCTGCCTCACCGCGTACCAGCGGCTCGAGAGCAGCCGGCAGACCACCGCCTCGCGGGCCGCGTCGTCGAGCCCGACGATCGTCCGCAGCCGGAGCAGCAGCACGATGGGCGCCAGCGCGATCATCCACAGCGCCGCGCGCAGCCCCAGCACGACGCGCGCGGGCACGTCCTCGCAGACCTGGTCGAAGATCGCGACCATGTCCACCGCGTCGGCGCCGTGCGGCAGGCGCGGGTGCGCGCCGGCCGGGAACATGGCTCCGAACGCGGCTCGGGCCCAGCGTCCCTCCACCTTCGTCAAGGATCGCATCGTCATGACCGTGCTCCCTTCGACCGCTTGCGCGGCTTGGCGTCGTCCCCGTCGTTGCCTGCTCCGCGGCTGGCATCGCGATGGTTGCGCGCGGCGTAGGCGCGCAGCAGCTCCTTGTCGGCGTGCTCGAGCGCGGTGCGGACCAGATCGCGCGCCGTGCGCTCCTGCCGTGACTCGATCAAGCCGAGGATGAGCCCGTACTGCTCGAGCGTGCGCTCGGGCACGTCGTACAGGGCTGCGACGAGCTCGGGGTGCTCCTCCGGGAGCCGCGCGAACGTGTTGAGGATCAGCTCGAGGCCGACGTTGCGCGCCGCGCGGACGACCGCGCGCTGGAAGACCACGTCGCCGCGGGCCATGGCGACCGGATCGTTCACGTGGGCCTTCTGCGCCTCGGCGATCTCTCGGATCGCCGCGAGGTCCTCGGGGGTCGCGCGCTGCGCCGCGAGGGCCACCGTCTCGGCGGCGAGGACGCGGCGCACCTCAAGGATGGCCGCGAGCAGCTCGTTGCGCGCGGGGTCGTTCGGGGCGAGCGCCTTCGCGAGGGCGCCAAGCGCGTCGAGGCCGGCGCGCTCGCGCCACGAGGCCACGATCGTACCCGCGCCGTGGCGCGTGACGACGAGGCCCATCGCTTCGAGGTGGGCGAGCGCCGCGCGAAGCGTCAGCCGGTTGATGCCGAGGGCCAGCGACAGCTCGCGCTCCGAGGGGAGCTTGGAGCCGGCGGCGAGGCGCCCGCCGAGGATCTCCCCCCGGATGCGCTCGACGACCGCGTCGACGATGCTCGACCGCGCGATGGGGCCGAGGACGCTGAGCGTGTCCATGGGCTCGGGCTCGACAGGGAGGGGTTCGGGGTGGGGGGGCTGGCGTCGCGTCATTGACTGACTCAGTGGTTCAACCAGTAACCCCTGCAGCGAGAGTGCGCAAGTCTTTTCGCAGAGAAATCGCTTTTACACCCAGATCGAAATCTAGGGATTTGCGGGCCTGCCATGGCCGAGCTGGTTGGCGCGGGAGACGGAGACGGCGCCCGGAGCGTCGGGGTAATGTCTCGCCACCCCATGCCGATCGATCTCCGCAGTGACACCGTCACCAAACCCAGCGACGCAATGCGCGATGCCATGGCGCGTGCCGAGGTCGGCGACGACGTCTATGGCGAGGATCCGACGGTGCTCGAGCTCGAGGCCGAGGTGGCCAAGCTGCTCGGCAAGGAGGCCGCGCTGTTCGTGTCGTCGGGGTCGATGGGCAATCAGCTCGCGATCGCGATCCAGACACAACGCGGCGACGAGGTGATCGTCGGCGAGGGCGCGCACCCGGTGTTCTTCGAGACCGGCGCGGGGCCGGCGCTGAGCGGCGTGCAGTTCGCGACGGCGGGCCGCGGCGGGCTCTATACGGCCGACGAGATGGAGCAGGTGGTCAAGCCGGTCGCCTACTACCTGCCGCGCACCTCGCTCGTCTGCGTGGAGAACACACACAACCGCGCGGGGGGTCGCGTGTTCCCCCAGAGCGACGCCGTCGCCATCGCGAAGCGCGCGCACGAGCTCGGCCTGCGCGTGCACCTCGACGGGGCGCGCCTCTGGAACGCGAGCGTCACGACCGGGATCGCCGAGAGCGAGCTGGCCGCGCCGTTCGACACGGTGAGCGTGTGTTTCTCGAAGGGGCTCGGAGCGCCCGTGGGCAGCGCGCTCGTCTCGAGCCGCGACAACGTCGAGCGCGCGCGCCGCTTCCGAAAGATGTGGGGCGGCGGCATGCGACAGGTCGGCATCATCGCGGCGGGCGCCCTGTTCGCGCTCCGCAACAACCGCGCGCGCCTCGGCGAGGATCACTCCAAGGCCAAGCGCTTCGCCGAGCTGCTCGCCGACAGGCCGCACCTTGCCGTCGACGCCGGCGCGGTCGAGACGAACATCGTGAACGTCGATCTCGACGTCGCGGCCGAGCGCGTCGTCCAGCTCGCCAGGGACCAGGGGCTGCTCATCAACGCGACCGGCCCGCGGAAGCTGCGCGCGGTCATGCACCTCGACGTGGCGCCGGCGCAGGCCGAAGAAGCGGCGGAGCTCCTCGCCGCGGCCGTCCGCCGCGCCGCCGCGACATGACCCTCCGCCTCGCTCGCGCGCTGGGCCTCGTCTTCCTGATCGGGTGCGGGGGAGCGCCCTCTTCCTACGAGGTGCGCTTCGCGGCCGGGCAGCGCGCGCAGGCGGCGGGGCGTCACGCGGAGGCCGCGCAGGCCTACGACGAGGCGGCGCGCGCGCCGTCCGCGCCCAAGCGCGATCGGCAGTACGCCGCCTACCTCTCGGCGATGGAGCTCGTGAGCTCGGGCGACGTCGCGCACGGCGCGGCGCGGCTCGACGCGATCGCGAAAACCGGGGGCGAGCTCGCTCCGCAGGCGCGCTACGACGTGATCCTGCTGCACATGCGGACCCATGACCCGGAGGTGCCCGCCGAGCTCGACGACCTGCTGCGCCGGTGGCCCAATCACGGCGTCGCCTATCCGGCGCTCCAGGCTCGCCTTCGCCTCGCGCGCGACGCGGGCGGCGAGGCCGCGGTCCTGGACTACCTCCGCGCACTCGCCCCCGCGGTCGCGAAGACCGACAGCGAGGATCGCGTGGCCTACGCCATCGCCGAATCGCTCGCCGCTCTCGGGCGCACCCAGGAGGCGCGCGACGCCTTCGCCCTCGTCGCGACCCGCTACCCCTACCCCAAGCCGTACTTCGACGACGCGCTCTGGCGAGCCAGCCAGCTCGACGAGGCCCTCGGCAAACCCGACGCCGCCGTCGCCGACCTCGAGCGCATGCTGAGCGCCCTCGAGAGCTCCACGCTGCCGGGCACCTACATCCGCCCGAGATTCCCGGACGCCGGCTGGCGCATCGCCACGCTGTGTCGCGACAAGCTCGGCGACAAGAAGAAGGCCGCCGAGGCTTTCGATCGTTACGTCGACATGTTCCCTGACGACGTGCGCCGCGGCGAGGCCCTCTGGCAGCGGGCCAAGCTCCTGCGCGAGCTCGGCGACCAGGACGCCGCGTGCGGCTCGCTCTCGCGCCTGCTCCGCGTCGCCCCCGACTCCCGCTACGTCCCCTGCGCCATCGACCGCTGCCCGACGCTGACGCGCCCCGAGAACTCCCCCGCCCCGAAGACCTGCCGCGCCTACATCACGCGCGACTAGGCCCGCGTGTTCGCGTCGTCGCTGTTCGCGACGAGCTCTGGCTCTCAGTCCTCCTGCCCTTCGGGCTGTCGGCCCGCCTTCGGCGGGACCTCAGTCGTCCTCGTCTTCGTCTTCCTCGTCGTATTCTTCCTCGTCGTCGGCGTCCTCGTCCTCGTCCTCGTCGAGGTCGGTCGCGGCTTCGTCCTCGTCCTCCTCGGTGGCCTCGTCGACGGTCACGGGGGCGGCCTTCTCGAACTTCACCTCGATGCCGACGTCGCCGAGCTGCGTGTCCATCAGCTCGAAGAGCTCGTCGACGTCGTCGCCGGACCACTCGTCGAGCATGTCGGTGACGAACTCGAAGAAGTCTCCGTTGTCGAGGCGGCGCTCGATCTCCTCGACCTGCTCTTCGGTGAAGGCTTCGAGGATGTCCTCGCGCAGCGTCTCGGTGTCGCCTTCTTCGATGGCGTCCTGAGCCGAGAGGCGGATCTGCCGGACCACACGCTTGTCGAGCACAATCTCCATGGGCGTGCTCCGCGAATACATAACGCGCCCGCACGCTGTCAATGCCCACCACCACTTCAGGCGTCATCGGAGCGGCGCCAGCCGCGACGAGGACTTCCCTGGTATGCTCCCGAACGTGCGCCGCTCGATTGGTCTGCACGCTCGAGCCGGTCTCGCCGCGCTCCTCTTCGCCGTGCCGGCGAGCGCAGACGCCGGCGCGCCGACCGAGAGCGCGTCGACGCCCGCCCACCTCGCTCAAGCGTTCTTCCAGTACGGGGTCGCTTTCACCGGCGAGTTCGTCCTCGCCCCGGGGCCGATGTGCCCGGCGGGCATCGAGTGCATCCTCGGCAACGGCGGCGGTCTCGCGGTCCGCGTCGGCTGGCGCTTGCGCTCGCCGTTCTATTTCGGCGCGGCGTACGAGTTCTCGAAGCAGGAGCCCTCGCAGCTCTACCGCCTGGCGATCCTGCAGCAGGTGCGCGCCGAGGGTCGCTACTACCTCCTCACCGGCCGCTCGACCGAGCCCTACGTCTTCGCGTCGGCTGGCGCGGCCGGGTACGGCAACCTCTGGAGCATCGACACGGCAGGTCCAACCTTCGGCCTGGGCGCCGGCGCGGAGTTCCAGCTCTCGACGTACATCGTCGTGGGCCTGTCGCTGACGTATCGGGCCATGTTTTTCACGGCATTTCGCGATACCGCGGCAACGGAAAGGCCCGCGGGCTTCGCGCACGTGCTCGGGGTGGATCTGATCCTGGAGACGCGCGATCCGTTCTGAGCGCCAGTTGGGAGGGAGGCGCGCCCATATGAGCGCTTGACGGGGAGGGGCGCAAAGGCTTCGATGCCCCGTCGTGATCTGCGCGACGTGCGGAAAAAACAACGCGGACCATCTCGTCTTCTGCGAGGACTGCGGAGCGCGCCTTCATCCGCGGGTGGTCCCTCCTACGCCGCCCATCGGGGTGCCGATGCAGCCGCCCGCCGCCGCCGAGGGGATCAAGTGCGCGCGCTGCGGAGCCACGAGCGCCGCGGGCATGCGCTTCTGCATCGCGTGCGGCAGCGCGCTCGAGCGCGCGGGTCAGGCCGCTTCGCCCCCGGCCGCTGCCGCGGCGCCGCCGGCTCCCGTCGTCCCCGCCCCCGTTCCCGTGCCCGCCGCGTCGCCGATCGCCCCCCCGGCGGTGCCCGCGATCGCGCCGGCGCCGGTGGTGGGTCTCGGCGGCCAAGCGCAAGCGGAGACGCAGACGTGCAAGCGCTGTCAGGGCCTCTCCGACAAGAACGCGCAGTTCTGCCGGTTCTGCGGCGCCTCGCTCGGCGAGCCGGCTCCCGCCGGGCCTCCGCAGCTTCGGACCTTGCCCTCGGCGCCCGCCGTTCGCCTGGACTCGACCGTGGTGACCGGCGCGCCCCAGGCCATGGCAGCGCCCGCCGCGAAGCCGTCGCCGGGCCGGCTCGTGGTCGTCCAGAAAGACGGCGAAGAGGGCGAGAGCTTCCCCCTCGCCGAGCAGCTCGACGTCGGCCGCACCGAAGGCGGCGCGACATTCGCCGACGATCGCTACCTGGCGCCGCGCCACGCGCGCCTCACGTTCAAGGACGGCAAGCTCGCGGTCCGCGACCTCGGCACGCCGAACGGCGTCTACCTGCGCCTGCGGAAAGACCCGAGCTCGATACCCCTCGAGGACCAAGATTTGATCCTGCTCGGCCAGCAGGTGCTAAGGTTCGAGATCGTGAAGGACGCGGAGGCGGGTCTCGGAGCAGCCTCGGAGCAGGGTACGCTTGTCTTTGGCACGCCGGCAGGACCAAGGTACGCTCGCCTCTGTCAGCGCACGACGGAAGGGGTAGCGTGTGACGTTTTTCACGTTCGAAAGGCGGAAACCGTGCTGGGTCGAGAATCGGGAGACATCGTCTTCCCGGACGATCCCTTTCTTTCGCGGCGCCACGCCGTCGTCCGTACGACGGGCGAAGGGCCCTCGCGCCGCTTCACTCTCGCGGACCTCGCCTCGTCCAACGGCACCTTCATCCGCGTCCGCGGCGAGGTGGTCCTCCAGCAAGGCGACGAAATCCGTGTGGGCCAGCAACTTCTCCGGGTCGACCTCAGCGGCCCGGCCGGCGTGGTGAAGGGTAGCTCGTGAGGCGCATGCCGTGACGACGACGCCCGACCCGACGACCGCGACCGCGCCCGCAGAAGGCCAAGGCCCGGCAAAGGCCGAGATCCAGATCAAGCTCTTCGCCCGGACCGACGTCGGTCAGGTCCGCGAGCACAACGAGGACAATTTCCTCGTCGCCGACCTCACCAAGCGCACGCGCGGTCTGCAGGAGGCGAAGGACGTCGTCACCGTCGGCAAGCACGGCAACCTCGTCGCGGTCTGCGACGGCATGGGTGGCGCCGCGGCGGGCGAGGTGGCGAGCCAGCTCGCGGTCGACATCATCTTCGAGAAGATGAGCGAGGACCTCGGCGACGCTCCGTCGGAGCGCAACCAGATCGCGCGGCGCCTCGTCAACGCGGTCGAGGCCGCGGGCCTCCGCATCTTCGAGGCCGCCAAGTCGGACCGCACGCGGCGCGGCATGGGCACCACGACGACCGCCGCCGCGCTCGTCGACGATCACCTCTTTTTGGCCCAGGTCGGCGACTCGCGCGGCTACATCCTGCGCAACGGCGTGCTGGTGCAGGTCACGCGCGATCAGTCGCTCGTGAACCAGCTCATCGAGGCCGGCCAGCTCACCGAAGAAGAGGCCGAGACCTTCGAGCACAACAACATCATCCTCCAGGCCCTCGGCACCGCGGAGACCGTGCAGGTCGATCTCACGTACGTAGAGCTGCGCCGGGGCGACATCCTCATGCTCTGCTCCGACGGCCTCTCGGGGATGGTCCGCAACGACGAGATCCGCGAGGTGCTCAAGTCGACGGCGGATCCGCTCGAGGCCTGCAAGACTCTCACCGAGCGAGCGAACCTCGCAGGCGGGCACGACAACATCACGGTCATCGTCGCGCAGTTCGACGGCGAGGGCGTCAAGCCGCTCGCGCCCGACGAGGAGCCGCTCAAGTACCGCAAGTACATCCTTCCCGAGGAGCCGACGGACCCGGCGCGCAAGGCCGTGCCGCACACGGTCCCGCCCACCGACGGCGTGGCGGGCGCCGCGGAGCCCACGCCGCAGCCCGCAACCGCCTCTGCCCCTGCATCGTGGCCGGCAGGCTCGATGGAAGAGGAGCGCATCGAGATCCCCGGGACGCACGTGCCCGCGGGCGTCGTGGTGGCGCTCGTGCTCGGGGTGATTGCCTTGCTCGGCGGCACCGCGTTCTTGCTGCTGCGCTAGACCACGTTTTCGTCGCGGTCGCGACGAGCTTCGTGGCTCCCCTCAATCCTTCTTCTGGTTCGTGGCCTTCCGCGCGTAGCTCGCAACGCGGTTCTGCGGATCGAGCCGGAGGGCGCGGTCCGCTGCGTCGCGCGCCGCGTCGGCGTCGCCCTTCTCGGCGTTCGCCACCGCCGTCCACGCCCACGCCGCGGCGGCCATGTCGTCGTTGCTCTCGCGCGTGATCGGCGCGAGCGCGGCGAGCGCCGCCTCCACCTCGCCCTGCCGCAGCAGCCGCCGAGCGACGAGCAGGACGAGCTGCGGCCTCTCGCCGAGCTTGTCGCGCGCATCATCGAGGATCTCGTCTGCCTCGTGCGTGCGGCCGAGCCGCATGAGCGCCTCGCAGAGACCCGTCCACCCCTCGACGACCGAGGGCGCCACCTGCGTGAGGCGAAGGAACTGCTCGCGAGCCTCCTCGAAGGCCTGGCGTCCGAACAGGAGCCGACCGAGGTTGACGCGCGCGGGACCGAAGCCGGGGTCGACGCGGAGCGCATCGCGGTAACGCTCCTCCGCCTTGTCGAGTCGGCCGCGCCGCTCCTCGAGCAGGCCCAGGGCCTGGAACGGGGCCGGTAGGTCGGGGTTGAGCTCCTCGGCCTTGCGGAAGTCGCGCTCGGCGGCCTCGAGGCGGCCGCGGCGCAGCTCCACCAGGCCGAGGTTGACCCAGGCCTCCGTGAAGCGTGGGTTGTACTCGAGCGCCAGCGCGATCTGGGCCTCGGCGTGCTCGAGGTCGTCGGCGGCGAGGGCCTTGGCCCCCTCGTCGTTGAGCGCCACCGCCTTGGGCGGCAGCGGGGCGTTGGTGGCGCAGCCCGTGACGAACGCGGCCGCGACGACGAAAACCAGGGCGAGGGCCTTCATACCCGCCCTTCGGCCCCGCACGCGCCCACGTTGCTACTCAATCTACAGCGGGTCCACCCGGGGCCGCGGGAGCGGCTCATCCCCGACGCGCACGCGAAGGAGCATCGGCTCGCCGATCGCCTTGCCCGAATAGTAGCGGCCGGGCGCCCCGCCGGTGGCCTGGGTGGAGTCGAAGCGCGGGCGAACGCGGTACAGGCCTGGCTTGCTGAAGACGTCCGGGCAGGCGGCGTCGAGGTTCAGGGACACCGCCGTGCGGCCCCGCGGCCCCAGCGCGCCCGCGAGCTCCGCCAGGACCGTGGCCTGCCTGGGCGCCCCACACTCCGCGGTGGTCCCGCGTGGGGTCACGATGGTGAAGCCGACCGTGGCTGGAGTGAAGAGAGTGCGAACGGGGCGATCGCCTTCGTTGGTGATGGAGACCGTGACCGATTGCTCGAAGACGCGAGAGACGTCGAGGCGCTCGGGCAGCGAGACCTTCAGGTGGACGGGATACGCGTCGGACAGCGGCGGCTCCTGCATGGCGCCCCCCTCGACTCCCCCTTCCACGCCGCCGTCGGGAGCGGGCGCGGCCGCGAGGGTCACCGGCGGCGCGCTGATGCTGCGCGCGGGCCCCACGCCGGCGTCGACGGCGTCGGCCGGCATGATGGGTGTGACGGCGTATGGCGGGGCGGCGCGGTTCGGCGTCCACCCGAACGTCGTCGTGACCGTGGCGCCTTCCACGAGGGCGGCGCCTTGCGAGGCGGAGAAGCAGAACATCCGCGGATCGATGGAGACCGTCCAGCTGCGGCCCGCCACCAGCGTGAGCGTGCGCTCCGTGTCGGTCGACGGGATCATCTCCGCAGGCAGCGCGCACTTCACCGGACCGCCGGCCGGCGCGGCACCGCGCCGGTGGCGAGGCGGATGCGCTGGCGTCGGGGCCGGAGTCGCGCCGGGCGGGGGCGTGATCTCGAACGAGTACAGGCGAGGATCGGCGACGATGCGCACGGGCAGCGTGCCGGAGTTGGTGAGCTTCACCTCCCAGCCGTGATCGGGCGCGGGCGCCGAGAGCGCGAGCGTGATGGGAGGGGGTGGAGCCGGCGGCGGGGGTGGCGGTGCCGTGTGGCGCCGCACGCCGACCGCGAACGCCAGCCCCGGCAGTGAAGCGAGGACGGTGACGACTACGGCGAAACGGAGTCTCGCGGAGGAACGAGTCGCCACCGTCCGTCTCCGTCAGGCGCCGCGGATGCTGTCGAGCAGCTCGAGGTTGGGCAGCATCACGACGTGGTGCGTCGGCAGGACGCCGACCTCTTGCTCCTCGAGGAGCTTGCAGAACGCGAGCCCGTCGTAGAGAGCGATCGGCGGCGCGGGGGCCGCAGCGGCTTCCTCGCGGGCGCCCGAGAGGACCTGCCCGGTCGTGATCAGCCAGCCACAAGCGGCGGGGCCGTAGTGGTGGAGCGCTCCGCGCAGATCGCTGACGCGCTCGCGGCCGATCTCGCGGCCGTCCTTGCGAATGACGATCGCGGTGCGGATCTCGTCGCCGCCGGTGCGGTGGATGGCGGCGAAGTGAGCCTCGCCACCGCCGACGCCGGCGCGCCTCACGAGGCGAACCTGCGTCATGCCGAGGCGCTCGAGAGCGACGAGAGCAAGCTCGACGAAGGCGTGACCCGGCAGCTCCTGCACACGGCGCAGGAAGCTGCGGCGCGCCGCGTCGCGGTACCGCTCGACGGCGAGCATCACGTCCTGCTCGAGGCGCACGAGCTCCGGAAGGAGCAGCCACTCGGTGGGAGCGACGCGCGAGCCGGAGGCAAAGCGGAAACGCGGGCGGAGCCCATGCGCCTGCCGGCGCAGGTTGTCCGCGCGGAGCGAGGCCGAGAGCTGCGTGGCAGCGGCCGCGGGATCGCCGTTGAGGCGACCGCGACGCGCGAGGTGGTCCACGATCGAACGGATGGGCACGGGACCCCCGTTGCGATCGAAGGCTCCGAGCACCACGAGCGCGGCGTCGGCGAGATCCTTGCCGGCGAGCTCGTCGCCCTCCGGAAGTGCCGTGTCCAGGTTGGCCTGGGCGCCGGACGACATGATCTGCTGGCGATCGCGCACGACCGGACGCGAGACCATCGGCTGCGTGGCGTCGCGCGGGGCTTCCATCGGCGACTCGCCTTCGGCGAGCGCGGGCGCGGCGCCCACACCCTCGCGAGCACCGTTCTCGCCCGGTTGCCCGCCGCCACGGCGGCGACGGCGCCGGCGACGGCGACGGCCGCCCCCTTCGGCGCCCTCGGCACCGCCGAAGGCCTGCCCCGGCTGCCCTCCGGGCGCGCTGGGCGACGGCGCTAGCGGCGCGAGGATGGGCTGGTCGTCGTCCTCCTCGTCGTCGAAGAGCTCGGCGCCGCTTGCGGCGAGATCCGCGCGCAGGGCGTCGTCGCCCGAGACGCCATTTTCTTCGTCCTCGAGCTCGCCTAGATCGGCCTCGGACGAGGTGGGCGCGCGGGCGGCGGCGGCGGCTTCGACCTCGAGAGCGTTCACGTCGCTCGCCTCTTCGGCCTCTTCGGCCTCGCGTTCGCTGACCTCGGCGCCCTTCTTCCCCCACTCGCGCAGCGCGAAGACGCCCGGCTTGACGCGGACGATGGGGTTGGTCTTGTCTTCTTTCTTCAGCAGGGCCGCGAGACGGGCACCCATCGTCACCTCGGGGCTCTTGCCCACGTGCGACAGCAGGTTCTTGTCGATCGCGATCTCCGTGATCTCCTTGTAGTGGAGCGGCTTGCCAGCGAGGCGCAGCACCTCTGCGGCGGCTTCGGTAAACGTCATTGATTTCTTCTCCGCCCTCTTCGGGCTCTGTCCCTTTTTCTTGGCCTCCGGAGGCAGCCTGATGCTGCCCCGCGTGAAGCTGAACCCGCCGGCCTAGGGCCCGCCCTGCGATACCCCCGCTCCGGCCACGGGCCGCGCGTCGATTTCGCCGGGGCGAACGCCCACTCCGACGAGACTTCTATAATGCCGCCTTGGGGCTACGTCAAACGAGGCCGTGCAGCTCGGCAAAGATTGCAAACACGGCTTCGTTTGAGTACCGACTCGGCACCCATGCCTGATTCCGGTGATGGCGCCAAGCGCGCCGACCTCGTGCGCCTCGCCATGCTGGTCGGCATCGCGGTCATCGCCAGCGGCGGGATCGGCTACGCGTCCGACGAGGCGCGCGCCGGGTCGGTCCAGGCCATCGTGGGGATCGGGGTCACCTACCTGGTGCTTGGCGCGGGAGCGGTTGCCTTCGGCGTGCGCAACCGCCTGCTCGGCCGCTGGCTCGTGCCTCGGGGCGGCGACCTCACGCGCGGCTTCCTCGCCGCGCTCGTGCTCTTCGCGTGCGCGTTCGGCATCGTGAAGCTCATGACCATGCATCAATCGCCGCGCGCGGCGTGGATGGCGCACCTCTACCTGCAGCTCGGCGATCCGAAGCTCCTCCGGCAGCACCAGGGCTGGGTCGGCCTGGTCATCTTCGTCTTCGCGACGCTCGAGGAGCTCGTCTGGCGCGGCTGGGCCACCTCGCTCCTCGAGAGCCTGACGAGCACGCGCGCCGCGTGGATCGCGAGCGCGTTGCTCTACGCGCTGGCACACCTGCCGACGCTGTGGGCGCTCTCGGACACGACCGTCGGCAAGAACCCGATGGTCATTCTCGCGGCGCTCGGCGCAGGGTTGGTGTGGGCCGCGATGGCGCGCGTCTTCGGGCGCCTCGGGCCGAGCATCATCAGTCACGCCCTGTTCGACTGGGCGGTGCTGATGATGTTCCGGCTCTGGGGGCCTTCGGTCTGAAGGCCGCCGCCGCTACGTGTGCGTGCCGCCGTTCGTGAGCGCGCTGAACATGCCGAGCGCGAAGAAGAGCGCGAACAACAGCGCGGTGATCGCGAGCGCGACGATGCCGAGGATGAGGCCGATCTTCGCCTTGCTGCGGGCGCCCATCGGGTCCTGGTCTTTGCTCGTCATCGCGAGGATGGTGAGGATCAGCCCGGCGATGCCGAGCACCGACCCGATGCCGTAGCTGCAACAACCGAAGACGATGCCGAGGATGTTGAGCACGAGCGGCAGCGTGGTCTTGACGTCTGCGCCGCCGGGCTGCGGGAAGCCGCCCGGGCCCATGGCGCCGGGAGGGCCACCGTAGCCGCCCGGAGGCTGACCACCGTAGCCGCCTGGACCGGGAGGACCGCCGAAGCCGCCTGGCGGCGGAGCTCCGGGGGGGCCGCCGTAGCCGGGAGGACCGCCACCGGGCGGACCGCCGTAGCCGGGAGGACCACCACCAGGCGGACCGCCGCCGGGAGGACCGCCGTAGCCACCGGGAGGACCGCCGTAGCCGCCGGGCGGACCGCCGTAACCTCCGGGAGGACCAAACCCCCCCGCTGCGTGGATGATCTCGGTAAGCATCAGCTGTTCTGCATCGCTTGTATCACGCCAACGACCGTGAAGGTGATCACACCGCCGACCATCCCCACGATGGCCATGATGAGAGCTGTCTTGGCCTTGCTCTGCGCCGTGGCCATGTCGCCCATCTTCTTGGCGGTGTTGGCCTGCAACGAGTAGACGAGGCCGCCGATGCCGAGGGGGAAACAGCAGCACAGTGTCCCCGCGATGATGGAGAGCACGAGCGGGAGCGTGGTGTTGACGTCACCGCCGGGGCCCATGGCGGGCGGAGGGAACGGGCCGCCGGGGGGACCAAAATTGCCGGGAGGAGGCCCGCCAAAGCCGCCGGGAGGAGGGCCACCGTAGCCACCGCCAGGGGGAGCACCGGGAGGAGGGCCACCGTAGCCGCCACCCGGAGGCGCGCCGCCGGGAGGAGGACCTCCGTAACCGCCACCGGGCGGATAGCCGCCGCCGGGGGGACCGTAGCCGCCGGCTGCGTGCACGATTCCATTTGCGCCCATCGGCTGATCCACCATCATCCTCGTCTCCTCGCGGCGCGAGCATCGCACACGTTGGCTGGGGGATGAAGCGAAACCGCCGCGACGATGGCCCTGCACACGCCCACGATGAACGACTCGCCCATGAGCTACGCGCAGCCTCCGCAGCCGCTGCCGATCCGGCGACGAATCGCGCGCGCGTCGCTCTACGTCGTCGTCCTGGCGGCGTTCGCAGGGATGATGCTCTCGGGCGTCTTCCAGTGTCCGGTGGCCAGGCTCACGCACCACCCTTGCCCGGGGTGCGGCTCGACCCGCGCGGTGCGCGCGCTGCTCTCGCTCGACTTCGGCGCTGCGTTCCGGTTCAACCCGGCCGCGCCGCTCGTCGCGGCGTGCATCGGCGCGCTGGCGCTCGAGGGGCTCTGGCTCGTCGCGCGCGACGGCGACGCGAGCCGGCTCGCCATGCGGCCTCCCGGGAGCTGGGCGCTGCGCGCGCTCGTGGTGGCGATGTTCGCCCAGTTCGTGATTTGGGGGCTCCGATTCTTGGGGCTGTTCGGCGGGCCTGTGCCTGTGTGATTCTGGCTGCGGGCCGCATGAAGATCTGCCCGCAGTGCGCCGAGCTGTACCCCGACGACGCGGGCTTCTGTCCGCTCGACGGCCAGAAGCTCACCGTGTCGACGGACCCGCTCCTCGGCCGGACGATCTCTTCGCGCTACCGGCTCGTGAAGAAGCTCGGGACGGGCGGGATGGCGGTCGTCTACCTCGCGCGGCACGTGATGATCGACCGGCTCAACGCCATCAAGATCCTGCGCCGCGATCTGAGCCTCGATCCCAACCAGCGCGAGCGGTTCTTGCGCGAGGCGCGAGCCGTCAACCGGATCAACCACCCGAACATCGTGGAGATCACCGACTTCGGCGAGTTCGAGGGCACCGCGTACCTCGTGATGGAGTACGCCCAGGGCGAGACGCTGCTCTCGGCGCTCCGGCACGGTCCGATGGCCTGGGACCGCGTCGTGCGCATGGGCGCGCAGATCGCGTCGGCGCTCGCGCGCGCGCACGAGGCCGGCGTCATCCACCGCGATCTCAAGCCGGAGAACGTGCTGCTCCTCGACGCGCCGACGCCAGCAGACGACGTGATGAAGCAGGCGCCCGTGTCCGTGAAGCTCACCGACTTTGGCATCGCCAAGATCCTCGATGCCCCTGCCCTCACCTTCTCCGAGCAGATGTTCGGCACGCCCGGCTACATCGC
>DATIQP010000493.1:0-5306 GCA_035470765.1 Polyangiaceae bacterium
ACACCGACCGCGACCAGGCCGGCGGCCCAGGCCATCGTCGGCCGGCGAAGCTTGCGGAGGTCCGTCGTGCCGCTGAGCGACGACGTCATGCTCAGATCGACCTGGCGGCCCGCCGACGCGTTCGGGTCGACGGCGGCGACCGACCTCGGCGGCTCCTCCACGCGGAGGCTCGACGGCGGGGGCGGCGGAGCCCATCGGCTCGACGAGGATGGCAGATCGTCCACGTCGTACTGGCGCTGCGAGCTCGTGCTCATCGAGAGCAGCGGGCGCGAAGACGGGTGCATCTCGGTCGGGGCGTCGTCGTCGAAGCGGGGGGCGAAGCTCCGAGGGATGTGCGGCATCCGCAGATCGGAGCGGGGCGGAGGGAAGGAGCTCGCACGCTTATCCATGCGCACCATGGTCATCTCCTCGTCGCCGAAGCTCGCGGAGGTGATGGGCGCCCGGAAGCTGGGGGGCCGGACGCTCGGAGGCCGGACGCTCGGGGGGCGAACCGGGGGCAGCTCGATCGGCTCCAGATCCTCCGACAGAATCTCGATGCTGCTGTTGACGCGGGCTCGCTTGTGGAAGGGCAGCACTACAGCCTCCTTGGATAGCCTGCGTATATGCACGAGCCGGTCCATGGGGCAGAGTTGCTTTCTCAAATACTAAGTACCTTGAATGATGTGAGTAATATCGATGTGGGAGAAAGTGAGCGTACGTCGCCTACCGTTCGGGTGGCCCGCGCTTGGGGGTCGGACGATCCACTTCGCCGTCACAGGGCGGAGAACAAACGCGGCCCCCCCATCGTACAAACGAATGGGACTACAATCCTCAGGCGCCTCGCCTCCCTGCCGACCCAAGAACCCATGCCCGAAGCCCCGTCGAGCCCCCCCAACCGCCCCTCCAACGCTCGATTCGAGGCGCTCTTTCAGCGCTGGGCCGGGCGCGTCCGGCGGCGCCTCGCGCTCCGGCACCTGCTGACGGGCGCCGCGATCGGCGCGGCCATCGCGGTGATCCCCGCCGGAATCGCCTGGAAGACCCGCCATGGGACCTACCGGCCCTTCGCGGCGCTGACCGTCGTGGCGGGCATGGCCGGCGGGATGGTCGTGGCGCGGCGGCGGCGATGGAGCGACGAAGAAGTGGCGCTCTACCTCGATGGGGAGCTGGCGAGCGAAGAGGCGATCTCGACCGCCGTCGAGCTCGAGGGCGGTGCGCGAGAGTCCGATCCCACCGGCGAGGGTGCCATGCGCGCCGTCGTGCTCGACGACGCGGCCAGCGCGCTCGAAGGCGGGTCGCACAAGCTGGCTCGCCCGACCTGGCTGCGGCCCATCCACGCCGCCATCCCGCTCGGTCTCCTGGCCGTGGCGCTCATCGTCCGCACCCCTCTTCCGCCCGCGCCCGTCGTCGCGACGGCGCCCGGCACGGCGAAGGTGACGCTCGCGCAGGTCGAGGGCCTGGAGAAGATCGCCAAGCTCGGCGAGCTGTCCGCGCGCGACGAGGCGCAGCGCGAGCGCCTCGACAAGATCGCGCGCGACGCCGAGAAGCTGAAGGAGGACCTCTCCAAGGGCATCGAGAAGCGCGAGGCGCAGGACCGCATCGCCAAGCTCAAGGAGCAGATCGCCGCCGAGCGGCTGACGCTGGGCGACGGCCAGCAGCGCGCGGGGCTCGAGAGCGCGATGAGCAAGCTCGCGGAGAACGACCTGACGAAGGACGCCTCGAAGGCCCTCGGCGATCACGATCTCGAGACGATGGACGAGGAGATGGAGAAGCTCGCCAACGCGCGCGAGAAGCAGGACCGCGAGCTGGCGAAGAAGTCCGTCGAGGAGGCGGCGAGCGCGGCGAAGGAGAACGGAGCCCCCGACGTCTCGAAGGCCCTCGAGGAAGAGAAGAAGTCGATGGAAGCGCGCGAGAAGCGCGCCGCGGCGCTACGCGACCTCGCCGACGCGATGAAGAAGGAAGGCGTCAAGGACGACGGCGTGCAGGCGCAGAGCGAGGCGCTCGACCGCAAGGGCACCGACGAGGCCGCGAAGAAGCTGGCCGACGCCATGGGCAAGGCGCTCGAGAAGATGACGCCCGAGGAGCGCAAGCGACTCGCCGACAAGCTCAAGGAGGAGGCGCAGAAGGGCGGCAGCAGCGGCGCCCAGAGCGATCCTCAGGATCTGAAGGACCTCGCCGACCAGCTCTCCACCCCCGAGGGGCAGAAGCAGCTCGAGGACAAGCTCAAGGACATGGCGAAGGAGAACGACACCCCGAGCGAGTCGCAGCGTCAGAAGGGCCTCGACGACGCGCAGAAAGGCGCGGACGGCACGCAGAAGGACGTGGACAAGCAGAAGGGCGACGGCCAGCAGGGTGACGGCCAGCAGGGTCAGCAGGGTCAGCAGGGCCAACAAGGTCAGCAGGGGCAGCAAGGTCAGCAGGGACAAGGGCAACAGGGCCAAGGTCAGCAAGGACAGGGACAACAGGGCCAAGGTCAGCAGGGCCAGCAGGGCCAGCAAGGGC
The DNA here is from genome assembly GCA_035470765.1 of Polyangiaceae bacterium. Classification (GTDB taxonomy): domain Bacteria; phylum Myxococcota_A; class Polyangia; order Polyangiales; family Polyangiaceae; genus DASXHD01. Next base: position 2,479 of record DATIQP010000493.1, read on the forward strand.
AGGGTCAGGGACAACAAGGCCAAGGGCAGGGCCAGGGGCAGCAGGGCCAAGGGCAACAAGGCGGCCCACGGATCCCGCTCGCCGGCGGCGACGCGCAGAACGGACAGGCAGGGGGGCCGGGCAGCGACCACGACATCGGTCGGGGGGATCACTCGGGCTCGACGGGTCCTGTCGACGCGCAGACGCTCAAGAGCCGCGCGAACGGGAAGCTCAACAAGAGCCACGCGATGCCTGGAGCGGTCACGATCACGGCGCAAGGCCGCGCCGGCGGCACCGCCAACACGCGCGGCTCGGGCGACCTGAAGATCGTCGGTCCGAATGAAATCGACGGCGTCGAGCGAAGCGACGTCCCGCAGGAATACCGCGACCAGGTGCGGCAGTACTTCCAACCCTGAACGCGCGACCGACGCGATATCGTACCAGCGCTCGGGGCCATGCTCGGCCCAAGACGAAGCCCGGAATCGAGAAGGATCTCAGCCCATGACTCAAAGCCACGAAGCCGTCTTGAACCAGGCCGCGGGTGCGGTCGCCTCGCTGCGCGAGGCGATCGGCCAGGTCATCGTCGGCCAGAGCGCCGTGGTGGATCAGGTGATGTGGGGCCTCGTCTCGGGCGGGCACGTGCTGCTCGAGGGCGCGCCGGGCCTCGGCAAGACGTTGCTCGTGCGCACGCTCGCCCAGTGCCTCGATCTGAAGTTCTCGCGCATCCAGTTCACGCCCGACCTGATGCCGAGCGACGTCGTCGGCACCAACGTCCTGGTCATGGACGCGGCGCAGCGTGCGGCGGGGAGCATGTTCGCGGTGCAGAAAGGGCCGATCTTCGGGCAGATCGTCCTCGCCGACGAGATCAACCGCGCCACGCCGAAGACGCAGAGCGCGCTGCTCGAGGCGATGGCCGAGCACGCCGTGACGATCGCCGGGACGCGCCACGTGCTCGAGGAGCCGTTCTTCGTGCTCGCGACCGAGAACCCGATCGAGATGGAGGGGACGTATCCGCTGCCCGAGGCGCAGCTCGATCGCTTCCTGCTGAAGGTGATCGTACCGCAGCCGAGCGAGGACGAGCTCTGCGACGTGCTCACGCGAACGACGGGGCGCGAGCAGGGAGCGCCGCCGAAGGTGATGGCTCGTGAAGGGGTGCTGCAGCTGCGCGCGCTCTGCCGCGACGTCGCCATCGCGGAGCCGGTCGTGCGCTACGCGGCGCGCCTCACGCGCGCCAGCGACCCCGCGTCGAAGGATGCCCCCGACCTCGCGAAGAAGGGCGTGAGGTTCGGCGCGGCGGTGCGCGGCGCGCAGTCGCTCGTGCTCGCGGCCAAGGCCGTGGCGCTCTGCGAGGGTCGCCCGAACGTCTCGTTCCACGACATCCAGAAGGTGGCCAAGCCCGCGCTGCGCCACCGCATCATCCGCTCCTTCGAGGGCGAGGCCGACGGGATCACGACGGACGCCGTCATCGACGCGCTGCTGGCGTCCGTGCCGATGCGGCCGGAGCAGGTGCGCGCGGAGCAAAAGGGCGGAGCCCAGGCATGAGGAAGGTCGTGGGGCGCAGCGGAGCCGCGTTCGCGCTCGGCGCGCTCGCGCTCGCCGTGTCGATCGCCGCGCACGCCGAGCCGCCCGCGGCCTCCGCGTCGCCCTCGGCATCCGCGGCCGGATCGGCTGCTCCCGCGGAGGCGGCGCCGGGCGCGTCGCTGGGCGTGCACGTCCAGCCGATCTTCGGGCTGGACGGGGCCGTGGGCTTCGGCTGGCAGGACTTCGTCGTGACGTTGGACAACCCTTCCACGAGCGTTCAGAAGGGCACCGTCGAGCTCCGCAGCCACGTCTCGACCTACGTCGACCGCGAAGGCTTCGCCGCCAAGGCCCCCTTCAGCGTCGCGCCGGGCCGCACCGCCACCGTTCGGCTGCCGATGCGCTCGCACACCGATCAGGTCCCGCAGCTCACGCTGCGCGTCGTGAACGAGCGCGGAGGCGAGATCGCGACCTTGCCCGTGACGCCCAACATGGCCGTCCAGCCGACGCTGATCGACATCGACAACCCGAGCCGCATCGGCATCCCGCTGCGAGGCTGGACGGCGACGGTCAGCTACTCGCTCACGCCGACCTACAGCTACTACGCCTACGCGCCCGCGCCCGCCGCGATGACGATCGCGGTCGCCGCGCCGTCGTTCGATCGCGCGACGGGCGATCCCGTCTTGCCGGCACGGGCCGCGGCGTACTCGGGCGTGACGGCCGTTCTCGTCAAGTCGGACACGCTCGCGCGGCTGGAGGCCGAGCCCAAGGACGCGCTCATGGACTGGGTGGCGGGCGGCGGCACGCTGGCGGTCGTCGTGGCTCGGCCCGAGGATCTTCACGGGCCCGAACTGTCGCGCCTCGTCGGCCCGGGCGCAGCCGCGGCGGCGCCGAACACGGCGCTCTTCAGCATCCCCGCGATCAAGCGCCCCGGGACGCCGACCGGCGGAGGTGGCGGCGGCGGCTTGTTGCCCACGCCTGCGCCGACCGGCACCTACGACGATCCGCTGCGCTACGACCTCGCGCCGAAGCCCGGCGACTACGTCCCGATCCGCACGACGCCGATCACGACGCACACCGGGGGTCCGGGCAACGCGCTCCGGGACAAGCTCCGTGGCTTCAGCGGCGGCAACCTCGCTCCGAGCAGCTACGGAGCGACGGCGCAGTACGGCCGCGGCGAGGTGCACCTTCTCGCGTTCGATCCGACCGACTCGCCCGGCGTCGACGACACCTGGGTGCAGAGCCGCATGGCGGACCTCGTGGATCGGGCGTGGGACCGCCGCGCGTCGATCGTGTTCCCCTCGGGGGGCAACTCGCGCACCGCGGGCTAC
>DATIQP010000494.1:0-3089 GCA_035470765.1 Polyangiaceae bacterium
CTCGGCGGCCGCCGTCGGCGCGTCCGGGGCCTCGCACCCCACGAGCTCTCCGGTCGACATGTCGAGCGCCACGATTCCGAACGCCACGCCGTTGGTCTCGAGGCCGACGAGGTAGTGGTTGCGCTTCGCGTCGAGGCCCGCGTCGTCGAGGAGCATCGTGTCGCCGAGGTCGTAGAGAGCCAGTCGCCGCACGGGCGGCACGCGGCCCGCCTCGCACGCGCGCGCCTCTCCGAGGACGCGGCCGGCGGCGAGCCGGACGAGCGGCGAGGCGTGCGCGCTCTCCGCGCCGAGGACCTCGGCGAGGACCTCGGCCGCCGCGGATTCCTCCTGCGGCGGCACGTCGCGGACGACGGCGCGCGGCCGCGCGGCGCGCAGAGCCTGGGCTGCGAGCCCCGCGCCGGGCCCCAGCAGCACCTCGGCGGGGTCCAGGCGCAAGAGCTCGGCGGCCGCCGTCGGCGCGTCCGGTGCCTCGCACCCCACGAGCTCTCCGGTCGACATGTCGAGCGCCACGATTCCGAACGCCACGCCGTTGGTCTCGAGGCCGACGAGGTAGTGGTTGCGCTTCGCGTCGAGGCCCGCGTCGTCGAAGACGATGCCCGGCGTGACCACGCGCACGACCTTGCGCGGCACGATCCCCTTCACCTTGGAAGGATCGGCCATCTGCTCGCAGATCGCGACCTTGAAGCCTTGCTCGAGCAGCTTCTGGATGTAGCCGCTCGCGGCGTGGTACGGCACGCCCGCCATCGGGATCGGGTCGCTCGCGTCCTTGTTGCGGCTCGTGAGCGTCAGGTCGAGCGCGCGCGCGGCGATGGGCGCGTCGTCGTAGAAGAGCTCGTAGAAGTCGCCGAGCCTGAAGAAGAGCAGCGCGTCGGGGTGCTCCGCCTTGGCCGCCAAGAACTGGCGCATCACCGGAGTCGCCGATTCCGCGCGGCTGGCCGGCGACGGGTCGCCGCTCTCTGCTCCGCGCGCTCGCTTGCCCATGACCGCGGCCAACGTAGCGTGTGTGCGCGAAAACGCAACGCGCGGCGGGATCAGAAGAAGGGGCTACCGCCCGCGATGCTGAGCGTGTTGAGGTCGATGAGGAAGAGGCCTTCGGCCGATCCGTCGACCACCGCGAGCATGCCGAGCGGTGCGACGAACATCGACGATTGCGGCACGACGGCCGTCGTCGAGCTGACCAGGCTCACGATCTGCGTCGTGTACTGCCCTCGGGTCGTGAGCTTCCAGGCGATGTCGCGCGTGGAGATCGAGTAGAACGTGTTCGCGAGCGGGTTGTTCTGGCTGTCGGTGCCCGTCACCTGGGGCGCCTCGAGGTAGGTCGAGAACGACGGGTTGCGCAGGGCGAAGGGGCTGTTGCGGTTCGGCGCCGCGAGACCCGCGATGGGCGGAGTGGTGATCGCCGGGACGACGAGCTCGGGGACCCGCGCGTTGAGCAGCACCTCGCGGCTCTCGCACGACTGCACGCAGGCCTTGCTCGCGTCGGCGACGACGTGGTGCAAGTACCCGCTCACCGAGCCGACCGCGACCCACTCGGCGCCGGTGCGCACAGTGAAGTGCGCCTGGTTGTGGAAGCAGCACTTGACCATCTCGAAGTCGACCTGGTGGGTCGTGTCGCGCGGGGCGATCACGCGGCCGTTGGTGGGACGGTTGACCGGGTCGGTGTAGAGGTAGCGGCCGAGCACGAGGTGGTCGTCGTACGCCTCGAGGATGGGGAAGTCTCGCTGCGCGTTCTGCGAGGTGCCGCTGCCGCCGAACTTGTCGACGCACACCTGCTGGCGCAAGACCGCGACGGGCGACTCGATGGGCAGACCGCCGGAGCTCGCGAGGCTCTGGTTGTCGACCGTGATGTCGTTCCAGCAGCTGTTGTCCTGCAGCCAGTACGGGTCGAGCGGCAGCCCGGCGTCGGCCTGGCCGACGACGTCGTCGGTGATCTGGACGTAGTCGGCGAGCCGCTCGGCGGCGTGCGGCGACATGTACGACCAGCCGGGATTGGACTGGGGCTTGCTCATCGCCGCGTCGTCGACCTGCATTGCGAGGATGCGCTGGGCCCCGAGGCGCGCGTCCTCGACGCCGCGCGAACAGAAGGCGCCGTTCGTGTTGGTGATGGTGAGCGACTTGAAATCGTCCGTCGTGTCGACCGTGCCGACGATGCCGTTGAAGCCGGGCAGCGCGCCCTCGTAGGTGATCGTCCAGTCCTGGTCGGCGTGGACGTCCGGCGTGTCGTGGGCCATCCACACGTTCGGGCTCGTGGTCGGGCTGGGCGAGAGCCCGGTGAACTCGGCGGGCGCCGCCGCGGTCAGCAGCGGATAGCCTTTGGTCGTCACGGAGACCGGTGCGCCGTTGACGAGCAGCTGCGGCGCGGCCACGAGCGCCGGGTCGTGCAGGCCGCCGATGCCCACCAGATCGTCCATGAGCAGGTTCATCGAGCGGGCGCGGTTCGGCAGGATGACCGGCCAGAAGGTCTCGTTCGTCACGGGGCCAAGCGCGCCGCTGTCGATGCCCGCCCCTCCGTCGGCCACCGATGGCGCGTGGTACGGGTCGGTGTCCCCGAGGGCCGGCTCCGGGACCGAAAGGCTTCCCGGCACGGGGTGGTCCGTGTCCGAGACTCCGAGGTAGCTCGGCCGGCGGCACGGCGCGTCCCAGTCGTCCACGTCGATGGTGGCGACCTGCCCGTCCGAGAGCGTGGCGAAGGCAAACACGCCGCGCAGGCGCGCGGGGCCGAGCGGCACGGGCTGGCCATGGTTGCCGCGGTAGTAGATGCCCGGGTCGGTCGCCTTCGGGTTGGGGTTGCAGAGCAAACCCGTGAGGCCGGACGTCTGCGGCTGCCCGTTGATGCTCGTGAGGGCGAAGTCGTGGTGGGCGAAGCTGACCGTCGAGACCGGCGACGTGAACAGGATACGGTCCGACGGCTGGAGCGGATCCAGCTCGGGGTTCGGGCGCGTCATGGGCGAGCGCGGGCCGTTCTCCGGATCGGTCACGTCGTAGACGACGAGGCTGCCCTCGGTGTTGTCGACCGCGTAGAGGTAGCGCTTGTAGTCGCGCGTCGTCGGGCTGAGCGCGAGCTCGCTCGTGGTCACGATGCGCGAGGG
>DATIQP010000495.1:0-2213 GCA_035470765.1 Polyangiaceae bacterium
CTCCTCGCCGATCGTCCCTCGCGGCGGAGTGTTCCGAGTCGTGTCGATGTCAGTGCACGCGACGGCTAACGCGCAAGCGAACGTGAGGCCTAAACCAAGGCGCAAGGAGCGCATCGCTCCAGTTTACCGACAAGGAACCTCGAGCCAACACCGGACAAGCTAACGCAGCGCGTCATCACGTTCGAAATCGTCCCTCGTCGCCGCCTCCGCCTCCGTCTCCGTCTCCGTCTCCGTCTCCGCCTCCGTCTCCGCCTCCGCCTCCGCCTCCGCGCGCTCTCCCTCCCCCCCGGCGTCCGCGAGGGCATCGCGGTCGTCACGGGGCGGACGCCGTGGGGGGGACGTTCGCGCGCAGGCGGACGCGCGCAGCGTTGCCAGCGTCACTCGCGTCCCCCCTGGCAACGCGAGCACGCCGCCGAGCACGAACGAGGGGGGGCACCCTCCCTCTCTCCCCCTCACCTCAACACCTCGAGTATCGCCGCCCGATCATCCGTCCACTCGGAAAACCCCGCGCGCCTCACCACCTCACGCCACTCCCCCGTCTTGCGCAGCGGCTCCAGCCGCGCCGCGTCCGCGCTCATCGCCACCCACGTCGAGCCAATCCGCACCCGCTTGTTCGCCTCCTCGTCGGGCACGTCGTGGTCGTCACGGAGCACCGCCGTCCAGCTCTGATCGTGCGCCAGCTCCGCCACCACCGTCTCGAGCTCCAGGTACCGGTTCGAAATGTGCCAGAGCACGATCGCGCCCGGCGCGAGCTTGCGCCGGTAGAGCGCGAAGGCCTCGCGCGTCAGCAGGTGCACCGGGATCGCGTCCGAGCTGAACGCGTCGATCACGAGCAGATCGTAGCCGCCCTCGTCCTTCGCCAGCTCGAGCCGCGCGTCGCCGACGACGACGTCCGCGGCGGCCGGAAACGCGTCGGCGAGGTACGTGAAGTAGCGCGTGTCGCGGGCGACCTTGACCACCGCGGGGTCGATCTCGAAGAAGCGCCAGCGATCGCCGGGGCGGGCGTACGTCGCCAGGGTGCCGGTGCCGAGCCCGACGAGGGCGACGTGGCGCGGGGCGCCCTCGGTCGCGCGGAAGACGTCGCCCGCGGGCCCTCTCTCGCTGTAGTAGGTCGTGGGCGAGCGCGGCTCGGCGGCGATCTGCACGCCGTGGATGGTGTTGCCGTGAAGGAGCGTCGTCGTGCCGGCCGCGGCGTCGCGCGTGACGGTGAGCGCGCCGAAGAAGCTCCGCTCGTGCGCGAGATCGACCGTGCCGCGGTTTTGCGAGAGGGCGCCACAGGCAAGCACCGCGCCCATCGCGAAGACGAACGGCCGCGGCTCGCCCTCGAGCGTGAAGGCGATGAGCAACGGCACGCCGGCCGCCAGCGTGGTCACCGTCCGCGAGAGGCCGAAGCGCCTGCAGGCGAGCGCCACGCCGAGGGCGACCGCCGCGACCAGCACCACGCGCAACCACTCGCGCCGCTGCGCCTTCGATACGCTGGGCCGGCACGCGAGCGCGAACAGGATGGTGACGGGGTACTCGATCGGCTGCGCCAGCAGCGCCGGCGCCCCGAGCGCGACCGCCGCGCCGCCGAGCGCGCCGCCCGTCGCCATCCAGAGATAGAACTCCGGCAGCCGCCGCGACCCGGGCCGGTCCGCCGCCAGCTCGCCGTGGCAGAACGTGGCCGCGATGAAGAAGGCCACGAGGTGGATGGGCAGCACGAGGATCGGCGGATGGTTCGCGCCGACGGCGAGCATGTAGACGACGAGCGCCAGCGCGAACGGCATCGCGCGCGCCACCCACGCGTGTGGCACGAGGCGCCGCGGCGCGAAGACGACGACGAACGAGAGCAGGTAGGCGCCGAGCGGAATCGCCCACAAAAGAGGCGCCGGCGCGATCTCCGTGGTGACGTACGTGGTCACCGCCAAGAGCATCCCCGAAGGCACCGCCCCCAAGAGCACCCACCGCACTCGCCTCGCCGCCTCCGACTCCGACGCCGTCCCCGTCCCCGTCCCCGTCCCCGTCTCCGCCTCCGCCTCCGTCTCCGGCTCCGCTTTTCCCCTCATCGCAAACCCACACCCCGCCACCATCACCACCAGCACCGCGAACGCCACCCGCATCGCCCGCGCCTGCCCCGCCAGCCCCACGTGCGGCTCGATCGCCAGCGGGTACGCCGCGAGCGCCCCGATCGACCCCAGGTTGCTCGCCGCGTACAGGAAGTACGGATCGCGCGC
>DATIQP010000496.1:0-6066 GCA_035470765.1 Polyangiaceae bacterium
GCCGGGTTCGCGAGCGTGCGCGGCTACGACCTGACGCTCGGCATGGCCGGCATCGTCGTCGCGCAGAAAGGCCAGACGTGAGCGTCCGGAAGATCGTTCTCGGCATCACCGGCGCGAGCGGCGCGCCGTACGCCAAGCGCCTCCTCGGCGTCCTCTGCGAGCGGCGGCGCGAGCGGGGCGACGTGGAGATCGGCGCCTGCCTCTCGTCGACGGCGCCCGAGGTCTGGGCGCTCGAGTGCGGCGGGGACGTGCGCGAGCACCTCGCGTCGCTCGACGTGCCGTGCTGGGGCCTTCGCGACTACAAGGCGCCGTTCGCGAGCGGCAGCGCGGGCTGGCACGCGATGGCGATCGTCCCGTGCTCGATGGGCACGATCGGCCGCGTCGCGCACGGCGTCTCCGACAGCCTGCTCACGCGCGCGGCGGACGTGATGCTCAAGGAGCGGCGTGCGCTCGTCGTCGTCCCGCGCGAGACGCCCCTCTCCGTCATTCACCTCGAGAACATGACCGCGCTCGCGCGCGCCGGCGCGACGATCCTGCCCGCGATGCCCTCGTTCTACTCCAAGCCGGCCACCCTCGAGGCGGCGCTCGACACCGTCGTCGCGCGATTGCTCGACCACCTCGGCCTCGACAACGACCTCGTGCGCCGCTGGGAGGAGAAGAAATGACGCCGCTGGTCCAGCGCGCGCTCGCCGACGAAGGGTTGCTCGAAGTGCTCGAGGCGCGCAGGCGCGGCGAGGACCTCGGCGACTTGGCGCCCAAGCTCGAGACGGCGGATCTCCTCGCGCTCGGCGCCCTGGCCGATCTCGTGCGCGCCGAGGAGGTCGGGCCGGAGGTCGCGCTCCACGTCGAGCAGGAGCCGCCCGAAGGGGTCGTCGTCGTCCGCGAGCGCGGGCAGGCGTTGCTGCGCGCGGTGGCGATCGCGCGCGTGACGGGTAGGCGCGGCGCGCGCGTGTGCGTCGACTTCGGGGTGACCGGCCTCGAGATCGGGCAGGTCGCGCTCGGCTTCGGCGCCAGCGAGCTCGCCGGCCCGATCGCCAATCGGCGCGGCCTCCCCATCGCCGAGGATGCGCAGAAGAAAGTGAAAGGGCAGGGCATGGTCTCGATCCGCGCGTTGAAACGAGAAGAGCTCGCGACGCTCGTGCGCCGCGCCGGGCGTGAGCCCGTCTTCGCCGATCCGCGCGGAGCGCAGCGCCGCGAGCCGACGGAGGCATCGCCGTGAGCAAGCTCGGTGCGATCGCGGCGAAGGTCCAGGCCGGCGAGCGGCTCACGTTCGAGGACGGCGTCGCCCTCTTCTGCGAGCCGGACCTGCTCGCCCTCGGCGCGCTGGCCAACCAGGCGCGCGAGAAGCTGCACGGCGACCGCACGTACTTCAACAAGAACATGCGCCTCGAGGTCACCAACGTGTGCGTGGCCTCGTGCCGGTTCTGCTCGTTCGCCAAGCTCGAAGAGGGCTCGCCGGGCGCGCACACCATGAAGCTCGAGGACGCGTGGAGGGAGCTCGAGAAGCGGATGGACGATCCGCCGAGCGAGATCCACGTCGTCAACGGCCTGCACCCCGGCCTGCCGTTCTCCTACTACGAGGACCTGCTGCGCGGCTTCAAGCGCGTCAAGCCGGACATCCACCTCAAGTGCTTCACGGCGGTGGAGATCCACTTCTTCGCGGAGCACTACGGCATGACCTACGCCGAGGTGCTCGACAAGCTGCGCGCGGCGGGGCTCGACAGTCTGCCCGGCGGCGGCGCCGAGATCTTCCACCCGGACGTGCGCTCGCGCATCTCGGACGACAAGGCCACCGCCGACCAGTACCTCGAGGTCCACCGCGTGGCGCACCGCATGGGCATGCGCACCAACGCGACGATGCTCTTCGGCCACGTCGAGACGTTCGAGCACCGCGTCGATCACCTTTTACGCCTGCGCGCGCTGCAGGACGAGGTCAGTCAAGGTGCTCAGCCGCCGCACGGGCTCGGTTTCCAGGCGTTCATCCCGCTCGCGTTCCACCCCGACGGCAACGGAATGCGCAACCTGCCGGCGCCGACGGCGGTCGACGATCTCCGCACGCTCGCCGTCTCGCGCCTGATCCTCGACAACTTCGCGCACATCAAGGCCTACTGGGTCTCGAGCGGCCCGGACGTCGCGCAGATCGCGCTGCGCTTCGGCGCCGACGACATCGACGGCACGATCGAGCACGAGACGATCTACCACGCGGCGGGATCGCGCGTGCCGCAGGGCCTCCGCTACGACGACCTCGTGCGCCTGATCCGCGAGGCGGGCCGCATCCCGATCGAGCGCGACACGCTCTACAACGTCGTACGCGAGCACCCTCGCAACGCGCTGCCCGAGGCCGCCATGAAGGTGCGCGAGCGCAAGGCGGGACGCCACCTGGAGGTCGTGTCGTGAGCAAGCTGCGCGTGGCCGCGGTCGGCTACATCAACGCGCGCCCGCTCTGGGAGGCCCTCGCTCGCGGGCCGCTCGCCGAGCAGGTGGAGCTCTCGCTCGCCGCGCCGAGCGAGGTCACCCGGCAGCTCGCCGAGGACGAGGCCGACGTCGCGCTCCTCCCGGTCGCGGCCGCCGCCGCGCTCGGCGACGTGACGCTCGTCGACGCGGGGTGCATCTCGTCCGCCGGCCCGGTGCGCAGCGTCGTCGTCTACTCCGAGTGCCCGACGGACGAGATCGAGGAGCTCGCGCTCGATCTCTCCTCGCGCACGAGCGTCGTGCTCGCGCGCGTGCTCTTGCGGCGCAAGCTCGGCCGGGAGCCCAAGCTCCGCGGGATGAAGCCGAGTGAGGCGCTCGCCTTCGTCGGCCACAAACGAGGGGCCGTGGTCATCGGCGACCCCGCGCTCGCGGCAGAGGGGCGCTTCGCACACACCTTCGATCTCGCCGTCGAGTGGCGCGAGCTCACCGGCCTGCCGTTCGTCTTCGCGGCGTGGTACGGGCGCAGGCCGCTGGCGCCCGAGCACGTCGCGCTCCTGCAGCGCGCCCGGGACGAGGGGCTCGCCCAGCGCGACGCGATCGCGCGCGCGTGCGCGGCGGAGAGCGGGCTTTCCTTCGAGTCGCTGCACCGCTACCTGCACGAGAACATCCGCCACGAGCTCGGCGAGCGCGAGCGCGCCGGACTCTCGCGCTTCCTCGACGAGGCGGCGAAGCTCGACCTCGTGCCGCGGCCTCCGTCCGAGTCGCTCGACACGCTGCTGCAGCGCGCGGCGGATGGGGAGCGCCTCAGCGCCGTGGAAGGCGAGCGCCTGCACCGGGAGGCGAGCCTCGTCGACCTCGGTCTCGCCGCGGACGCCGTCCGGCGCCGCAAGCACCCGCACGGCGTCGTCACGTACATCGTCGATCGCAACGTCAACTACACCAACGTCTGCACCACGAGCTGCCGCTTCTGCGCCTTCTACCGCCCCGTCGGCCACGCGGAGGCCTACGTGCTCTCCCGCGAAGAGCTCGGCAAGAAGCTCCAGGAGGTCGTCGACGCGGGTGGCGTGCAGATCCTCCTGCAAGGCGGCCTCAACCCCGACCTTCGCATCGGCTGGTACGAGGACCTGTTTCGCTGGATCAAGAGCGAGTACCGGCTCGGGCTCCACGCTCTCTCGCCCGAGGAGATCCTCCACATCGCCCGGCTCGAAGACATGACGGTCGCCCGCGTGATCGAGCGGCTCGTCGCCGCGGGGCTCGACTCGGTGCCGGGCGGAGGCGCCGAGATCCTCATCGACCGCGTCCGCCGGAGGATCGCGAAGGCCAAGTGCACGAGCGAGGAGTGGCTCTCGGTGATGCGCACCGCGCATCAAATGGGCCTGCGCTCGAGCGCCACGATGATGTACGGCACGGTCGACGTCCCGCGCGATCGTATCCTGCACCTGCTCAAGATCCGCGACCTGCAGGACGAGGCTGGTCCCCACGGCGGCTTCACCGCGTTCTTCTGCTGGGACTTCCAGCACGAGAGCGGCGTGCGGGTCGAGGCGGGCGACGGCGGTACGCACCAGTACCTGCGCATGCAGGCGACCTCGCGCCTGTTGCTCGACAACGTCGAGCACGTCGGCGCGTCCTGGGTCACCCAGGGCCCCGACGTCGGGCAGATCGCGCTGCGCTTCGGCGCCGACGACTTCGGCAGCGTCATGTTCGAGGAGAACGTGGTCTCCAGCGCCGGCACGACCTATTGCATCGACGCCCACGAGATCGAGCGGCGCATCCGCAGCTCGGGCTTCCGCGCCGCGCGCCGCAACGTGAAGTACGAGTGGCTCACCCAGCCCACGTGATGAATCATGCGCGTCGTCGTCGCTTCCCACCTCGTCCGCGGTGACGAGCCGCCCATCTCCGACGGCGCGGTCGTCGTCGCCGATGACGGCTCCATCGTCGAGGTGGGCCCAGCGTGCTCGGTCCTGCCGAGCAACACCGGCCTGCCGATCGAGCGCATCTCGGGGATCGTCATGCCCGGGCTCGTCAACGCCCACACGCACCTCGAGCTCTCGGCCTTGCGCGGGCGGGTACCCGGCGGGGGCGGCTTCTTGCCGTGGGTCGAGCGGCTCATCGGCGCGCGCGTCGAGCTCGGGCCGGACGAGGAGAGCGACGCCGTCACCGCCGCGGTCGCGGAGCTCAGCGCGCGCGGAACGGTCGCGGTGGGCGAGGTCACCAACAGCCTCGCGGCCGTCCACGCGCTCGCCGGCGCGAAGATCGAAGGGTGCGTCTTCCACGAGGTCTTCGGCCAGGACCTCGCGCGGCTGCGAGAGCGCGTGCGCGGCCTCGAGACGGAGCTGCACGAGCGCGTCGGCGACTGGCCCTCGGCGGGGCTGTCCTACGCTCCGGCGCCGCACACTCTCTACACGCTGCACCTCGAGGTGGTCCGCATGATCCTCGAGGAGAGCCGCGCGGGCGGGCGTCGCACGAGCCTGCACCTCTTGGAGCACGCCGCCGAGCGGCGCGCGCTCGAGCGCGGCGAAGGCCCCGTGATCGAGTGGCTCACCGCGCGAAGCCGCGTGGACGCGACGAGCCTGCCGTGGCCGAAGGAGCCGGCGCTCGACGTCGCGCGCGACGTGGGCGCGCTCGCTCCGGACGTCGTGCTCGTTCACCTCACCGAGGCGCGCAAGGACGAGCTCGCCGCCGTGGCCGAGGCGGGCGCGCCCGTCGTCGTGTGCCCGCGCTCGAACCTCTTCATCGAGGGCAAGCTCCCGCCGCTGCTCGCGATGCGCGAGGCCGGCATCCGGCCGGGCCTCGGCACCGACTCGCTTGCGTCCAACGCGTCGCTCGACCTCCTCGCCGAGGCCAGGGCGCTCGCCGATCGCTTCCCCGGCGTTCCCGCTTGGGAGCTCGTCCGGATGGCCACCGACGGCGGCGCGCGCGCGCTCGGCCTGGCGCGTCACGGCCGCATCCAGAAGGGCGCGCGCCCCGGCCTCCTCGCGATCGAAGGGGAGGTCGGCGGCGAGCCGTGCGCGTGGCTGCTCGGCCACCTGCGCGAGCCGCGCAGGCTCCTCAGCGAGGCGAGCTCTTCATGAACACCAACCTCACCACGCGCGTCCGGCGCTACGCGGGCCTCGTCGCCTTCTCGCATACGGTCTTCTCGCTGCCGTTCGCGGCGACCGCCGTCGTCCTCGCGCTCACCGTCCCGCACGTGTCGCTCACCGGCGCGCGCCTCTTCGCGATGCTCGTCTGCATGGTCGCCGCGCGCACGAGCGCGATGGCGTTCAACCGCTGGGCCGATCGCGACATCGACGCCGTCAACCCGCGCACCAGGTCGCGGCACGTCCCATCCGGCGACGTCCGTGCGGCCGAGGCCCTCGCCCTCTCGATCGGCAGCGGCGCCGTCTTCCTCGTCGCCGCCGCGACGCTCGGCTTCTGGCCCGCGGTGCTCGCGCCCGCCGTCCTCGCCGTGCTGCTCGGCTACTCGCTCGCCAAGCGCTTCACGTGGGGCGCGCACGCGTGGCTCGGCGTCGCCTCCGCGCTCGCGCCCGGCGGCGCGTGGATCGCCTGCGGGGCCCCGCCGCACCCCGGCATCTTCGCGCTCATGGCGGCGGTGGTCACCTGGCTGCTCGGCTTCGACGTGCTCTATTCGTTGCAGGATGCAAGCTTCGATCGCGA
>DATIQP010000497.1:0-3437 GCA_035470765.1 Polyangiaceae bacterium
AGGGGGTAGAAGGCGTTGATGCCGATGAGATCGAGCTCGCCGAGGACGACGGTGTCGTCGACGTCGTCCCAGTTGGCCGAGTACGTGATGAGGCCGTGGTAGACCGCGCGAAGCTGGCGGACGAGATCGACGAAGCTCGGCGCGCGGCCGCTCGTGACCCAGCTCCGCAGCTCGACGCCGGCGCTGAAGATCTCGGCGTGCTCCTGTTCGGCGACGCGCGCCCAGGTCGTGACGAAGTCGCCGTAGCTCTTGGTCCAGCGCGCCCAGCCCTCGTCGGTCTTGGGATCGACGAGGGCGCGCCAGCCGCCGGACTCGACCCAGAGGTGAGGCACGAGCATGACGGAAAGGCCCCGCTCGTGGGCCATGCGGATGGCGCGCGCCACGTCGCGGCGATTGTCCTCGAACGGCGCCTCGAAGGTCAGATCGACCCCGGTGCCGGAGAGGTCGGCGACGCGGCCGAACGGCGTGATGGCGACCCAGCCGGCGCCCCAGCTCGCGCACTCCTCGAGCGTGCGCGCGTAGGCGGCGGTGCCGTAGCCGACGCCGGGGTGGTAGCCGTTCTCGATCGGGCCGACGGTGATGCCTCGGATGGCGTCGCGGCCCCCGTGGCGCCACGCGTCGGGCGCGGCGGGAAGTGACGCACCGCCGGGGCGGGTGTGGCAGAGGGCGCCACCGATCACGAGGGTGGTGAGAACCAGGCGCGGAAGCGGTTGACGCATCAAGAGCCTCCCTCCAGCGCGGCATCGGTGACGTCGGCCAGCGCGGTGAAGACGGCGTCCGCGCCGGCCGCGAGCAGGCGATCCGCCGCGTAGGAGTGGGCGACGGCGATGCACCGGAGCCCGGCCGTCTTCGCCGCCTGGACGCCCGCGAGCGAGTCCTCGATCACGACCGCGCGCTCCCCCTCGGCGCCGAGCCTCTGCTTGGCGAGCAGGTAGCCTTCGGGGTCCGGCTTTCACGCGCGTGTGTCCTCGGCGGCGACGATGAACGAGACCGCGCCGGCGACATCCATGCGCCCGAGGCAGAGATCGATCTCGTGCCGGAGGGCGCCCGAGACGATCGCCACGGGCGCGAGCGCGGCGCGGCGGAGGAGGAGCGAAGCGGCGCCCGGGAAGACGCGGAGCGAGCGCTCGATTCGCGAAAGATAAGCAGGCTTCTTCGCCTCGATGAGCCCGGCGACCCGCGTCGCGATCGCGTCCTCGCCTGCGTCCGCGAGGATGGCGCGGAAGGCGCCCGCGTCGTCGAAGCCGAGGTAGCGCTCCGTGTAGCGCGCCTCGTCGAGGACGATGCCCTCGCCGGCGAGCACGTCGCGGAACGCTTCGAAGTGGACGTGCTCGTCGTCGACTAGGACGCCGTTGAAGTCGAAGAGGGTGGGGCGTGCGAGCATGGTTCGTCAGAGATCGAGGGCGGCGCCGATGCCGACGCCGAAGCGGACCCAGGGCCCGGTCGCGTCGATGGAGCCGGTGCGGGCGCCGTCGTACGACCCGTGGAGATCGAAGGACGCGGGGACGAACATCAGGCGGAGCGCCTGCGTGGCGCGGAACGAGAGATCGAGCGCGGCGTAGACGTCGGGCGCGGCCGCGCCGCCGAAGGCGCACGATGGCGCGTACACGTCGCCGCCGATGTTGGAGCTGCTGACGTAGACCGCGCCGCCGAAGCCGAGGTGTCCGCCGAGCGTGAAGCGACCGAGCTGGAAGGCACCGAATACCGTGGGCATGAACGTGAGCTCGGCCGCGGAGTAGTCGTTCGGCAGCGCGCAGCTCGCGACCGCGTTCGAGACGCCGGGGCTGGTGGACCACGTGTCTCCGGCGAGCTGGAAGCGCACGCCCACGCCGAACAGCGAGTGGCGGAAGACGAGCGGCGCGTAGCCGACGGTGAGCTCGCCCACGGGCGACAGGCCGAGCGCGGCGCCGCCCATCGAGGTCGCGGCGCCGAGCGCGACGATCTCGACCGACAGGCGGCGTACGGCGTGCTTGTGAACGGGCTTGTGGTCCGGCGTGCCTGGGCCGTTGCCCGCTTCCAGATCCACGTCGAGGACGATGGGGTGACCGTAGCGCGCGTCGACCGTGCGCGTCGTGGTGCCGGCGTCCGGCCGCGAGACGACGACCTGGTGCGGGCCGGGCGCGAGCGTCGACGCGAGCGGGGTCGCGCCGGCGGGGTGGCCATCGACCGTCACCTGCGCGCCCGAGGGCACCGATGCCACCACGAACGTCGACGGGCGGTGTTCGATCTCGTCGAGCAGGCGCTTGGCCTCGCGCCGATCGTCGGGGGCCAGGCCCTTCTTGCCGAGGTACGTCGCGAGCGTCTCGGCGGCGCCGGCCGTGTCCTCGAGCTTCAGCTGGCAGCGCGCGACGTTCCAGAGCTCCGTCGGAGGGCCCCCGGCGAGGTACGACTCCTTGAACAGCGCCATCGCGTCGCGGAAGCGGTTCTCCACGAACGCGCGCACGCCCTGCTGGTCGAAGAAGCGCGCGCGCGCGAGGTCGTCTTCCTGCGCGTGGGCCAGCGGCGCGGAGAGCAAGAGCGCCACGAGCAGAGCACGTCGAACCCGCACGCGTTCGACGGTAGCAGAAACGAAAGGCTCATGCGGAGACGAGGACGACCCGGGTGACCTCGGGCGGGGCGCCGATGCGCGCCGGCGGCCCGACCACACCGAAGCCGCGGTTGACGTAGAGCGTGGTGGCACCGACGCGATACGGGCCCGCGACGTAGCGCATGAACAGATCCGCAGGCCGAATGCCGGGGTTGAACTGTCCGCCGTGGGTGTGACCGCTCAGCTGGAGCGCCACGCGGCTGGCCCACACGTCGACCGTGCTCGGCTGGTGCGACAGCAGGATGCGGGCGCGATCTTCCGGCACGGTCGACAGCGCAAGGTCGAGCCGCGGCCCTGGGCCGCCGCTGCGCAGCGAGGTGAGGTCGTCGACGCCGAGTAGCGCGAAGCCGCCCCCGTCGCGCGCGCGAACGATGCGGCCGTCGTTGACGAGGACGTCGATGCCCGCGGCGCGGAGAGCTCCCGCGACCTGATCGGCGCCGGTGTAGTAGTCGTGGTTGCCGAGGATGGCGTAGACGCCGTCGCGCGCGCGGACCGAGCAGAGGCCGCGCACCATGGTCGGCACGTAGCGCGGGTCGAAGTCGACCATGTCGCCCGTGACGACGACGAGATCGGCCTTGGCCTGTGCGAGCTTGTCGAGGCCCTCGGCGAGGTCGCGCTCGCCGACGAGCGCGCCGACGTGGATGTCCGAGATCTGCGCGAGCGTGTAGCCGTCGAGCACGCGCGGCAGACCCGGGATGCGCACGACGATCTCGTCGATCTCGAAGGCGTGCCGGCCGCGCAGAGCGCCCCACCCGACGAGCGACACGTTCGTCGCGAGGGTCGCGACGCCGCCGAGACGCTCGATGGCCTTGCGCCGCGTGATGGGCTCGCCCTCGCCCGGGGGCGAGCC
>DATIQP010000498.1:0-8281 GCA_035470765.1 Polyangiaceae bacterium
GGCGCGCTGGCCGAGGCGGCGCGCGAGGCGGTCCGCGGAGAGGCTCCTGCGCGCGCCTTCGAGCGCTGCGACCGCTTCTGGCGGTGCGCGGAGTGCGGGCAGCTCTTCTGGCACGGCACCCACTGGACGCACATCGCCGAGACGCGCGACGCCGTCGCCCGCGCGGTGGCATAAGTCAACGTTTCACTCCGAGCTCTCGCCTTCGGCTCGAGCGTGCGGCAGTGATTCAGCTCGGGTTCGAAGGGCCGATCGCGGCCCGGATCTCGCGCCACAGCTCCTCGGCGCCTTCGCCGGTGACGGCGCTGAAGCCCACGGCGCGCACGCTCGTGAGATCGCGGGCCGCGGCCCTGAGCTTGGCGAGCGCGGGCTTGTGCTGGGCCTTGGGGAGCTTGTCGATCTTGGTGCCGACCAGCACCAGCGGCTTTCCGGTCTGAGCCCAAAACTCCACGAGCTCGACGTCGTCCGCCTCGACGCCGCGGCGTACGTCGACCAGGAGCACGAGCGCACGCAGCGAGCCGCGGCCCAGCAGGTACGACTCGATCATCGGCTGCCAGGCCTTGCGCTCTTCCTTCGATCGGTGCGCGAAGCCGTAGCCGGGCAGGTCCCCCAGCACGAGTCGCACGCCGTCGTCGAACCGGACCTCGAAGAGGTTGACCTTCTGGGTGTGCCCCGGCGTCTTGCTCGTTCGCGCGAGGCCCTTGCGCGCGGTGAGCGCGTTGAGAAGGCTCGATTTGCCCACGTTGGAGCGCCCGGCGAAGGCGATCTCGGGCAGCGCCGCCCCCGGGAGGTGGTCGGGGCGCGTGCCGCTGCCGAGGTACATGGAGTCGACGACGCGCGGGGCTCGTTCGGGCATGCGCCCTTGTCGCGCCGATCTCAGCGGCGCGCAAGCCGCCTTCGCAGGCCGCCGGTGATCTCCTCGAGCTCGGCCGAGCGGGTCCCCCACGCGACGACGAAGAAGACGACGCCGAAGACCGCCAGCGCCGCGGCCCCGGGCAGGACACGCCCCGCTCCCGCCAGCAGGCGAGCCAGCGAGAACGCGGCGACGCCGGCGATGGCGGAGGCGAGCAGCGTGCGCGCCACGGAGCCCCCGACCTCGGCGAGCTCCAGGCCGCCGAGCTTGTCGCGCAGCAGCACGAAGAGCAGGAGCATCTGGACGGCGCTCGAGCCAGCCACGGCGGCGCTGATCCCGGCATGCCCCATGGAACCGCGCAGCGCGACGGCGAGGCCGATGAACGCGCACAGGTCGATGGCGCTGACGATGACGGGCGTCTTAGTGTCGCCGAGGGCGTAATAGACGGGGACCAGCTGCCGGACGGCGGCGACGGTCCAGATGGCGCCGCCCTGCCAGAGCAGCGCGCGCGCCGTCTCGTGAGAGGCCACCGAGTCGAACGCGCCGCGCTCGAAGAGGGCTCGCACGAGCGGCTCGCCGAGGGCCGCGAGCCCCACGCTGCACGGCACGGCCACGAACATCGCCAGGCGCATTCCGTGGGCGTACGTCCTGCGCAGCTCGGTCCACTCCTTCTTCGCCGCGAAGGTCGACAGCGAAGGCAGCGCGGCCGTCGACAGCGCCATGACGAAGATGCCCTGGGGGAAGTCGCACAGGCGCATGGCCCAGGAAAAATAGCTCTGCGAGCCGGACGGAAGCTCGGACAGGAAGCGCCGCGAGAGCACCAGGTCGATGTAGTATACACCGATCCCGAACGTCATCGGGCCGAGGCGCCGGAGCACCTCGCGCACGCCGGGGTCCGAGAACGACAGGCGCGGACGCGAGGCGAAGCCGAGCGCCCGCAGCGCCGGCACCTGCGCGGCGACCTGCAGCAGCCCGCCGACCAGAGCGCCGACGCCGATGGCGAGCGAGCGGTCCACGCCGGCCCGTTCGAGCGGCCCGGGCAGCGTGAAGGCGCAGACGAGGAACGCGACGTTGAGCAGGCCGGGCGCGAACGCGGCCACGGCGAAGCGGCGCTTGGCGTTGAGCGCGGCCATGCCGAGCGCCGCCGTGCCCATGAAGAAGATGTACGGGAAGACGACGCGGGTCAGCGTGACGGTGCGGTCGAACTCCCCGGCCCTGGCGTGGTAACCGCTCGCGAACAGCTCGCAGAGCGGCCCCGCGAACGCGACGCCGAGCGCTGTGACGGCGGTGAGGGCCACGAGCGAGACCCCGCGGATCTTGGCGAAGAACTCCTGCGCTGCCTGCTCGCCCTCGGTCGCGAGCTTGCCGCTCAGCACCGGAACGACGGCGCTCGCCACCGCGCCCTCGCCGAGCAGCTGCCGGAGGGCGTTCGGGATGGTGAAGGCGACGAAGAACGCGTCGGTCTCCGCGCGGCCGAAGATGGCCGCGAGCGCCACGTCGCGCAGCAGGCCGAGCACGCGGGAGACGAGCGTCCCGGCGCCGACGATTCCCGCGCGGCCGGCGAGCTTGCGGCGCTCCCGCTCGCCCTCGGTCGTCACGCCGCCAGCCGTCACTACGTTCTCGGCACGGGTTGGTGCTCGTCCACGCCGAGCGAGCCCTTGCACTCCGCGCACTGACAGAGCGAGCGCAGGTACTTGTACGAGTAGATGCCGGTGTCGTGCCCGTCGAACCACTTGATCGCGAGCGCGTAGTTGCCGACCGGCTCGATGGCGTCGATCTCGAGCATGTGGCCCTCGGCCTTGATGAACGAGATGGTGCCGGAGTGGCCCTGGCATCCCGCGCACGGGCAGTAGCCGCGCAGCACCTCGTGCGGGTAGACGCCCTTGTGGCCGTCGCCCCAGTCAATCTCGGTCTTGGTGGCGCCGCGCGGGGAGCGCACGGCCTTGGCTCGATACTTGGGATCGGTCACGTTCTCATCTCCAGCTTGGCCCGGACGGCGTCGAGCCGCACCAGACCCGACACCGCTCCAACCTTGGAAACGACCTTGTGGCCGAGCATATGCCCGACGTCCAGCGCTTCCGAAAAAACACGCGGATCGGCGAACGCCGCGGACCCCGGGAGGGCCCGGCGGCGCGCGAGGACGGCCAGGACGCCCGCGACGAAGGCGTCCCCCGCACCCGTCGCGTCGACGCAGCGGGCGCGCCTCGCCGGGCGCTCGACCTCGCCGAATGGGCCGAACGCGCGCGCAGGGTCCGCCCCTGCGGTGACGACGACGGCCGCGCGCGGCGCGTGCTCGGCCAGGAAGCGCGGGCCCCCGAGCGCTCGGAGGTCCACGCTCGACCCCTTGACGACCGCGGCGTGCTTCACGAGCTCGGCGATGCGAGCCCGCATCGTTGCAGGATTGTCCCAGAGGTGCGCGCGCACGTTGAGATCCACGACGAGGTGCGTGCCCGCGCGCCGCGCCAGCTGAACGAACCGGCGCGTGGCCGCGCGCAGCGGCTCGCGCACCAGGGTGCTCGTGCCCAGCAGCGCGAAGGTGGCTTTGGCCATGCGCGGCTCGAGGTGGCGAGGCGCGAGGGCCATGTCGGCGGTGTCGTGGCGATAGAACAAGAAGCTCGGCTCGCCGCGGGCGTCGCGCCGGACGAACGCGATGCCGGTCCGGTTCGGCAGCCGCGACAGCGATGAGACGTCGACCCCCTGCGCCTCGAGCGCGGCGGCGAGGTCGGCCCCGAACGAGTCCTTCCCCACCGCGCCGACGATCGACGCGCGCAGCCCGAGCCGCGCCAGGGCCACGGCCACGTTGCACGGCGCGCCCCCGAGCTCCCGGCGGTAGAGCCGCGCGCCGCCCCGCTCGGGCAGCTCGAACAGGTCCCAGAGCACCTCGCCGAAGGCGGCCACGTCGAGTCTCGGCTTCATCGCTCGAACCCCGTGTGAGCGGCCATCGCCGAGTCCACGAGCTCGACGAGCGCGTGCGCTTGCGGCGCGACGAGCGCGCGGTCGCCGCCGCGCGCGCCTTCGATGGCCGCTCGCCGGACCGCCGCCGAGAGCCGCGTCCGCGCGCCCCCGCACGCCCGGCACACGATGCCGCCGCGCTGAGCGTCCACGGTCGCCGCGGCGTCCTCGGGGCACGGCCTGCCGCACACCACGCACCGCTCGAGCTCGATGCCCCAGCCCACGTCGCCGAGCAGCTTCAAGCCGAAGACGGCGAGCTCGGTCTGCGCGTCCGCAACGGCCCCCTCCCTGTCCAGCGAGTCGAGCAGCTCCGCGAGGCTCGCCCACACCGCAGGCTCGGGCGTCCGCGGCGGGCAGACGTGGCGCGCCCAGCGCAGCGCCGCGCCTGCGGCCTCCAGGGCCTCGAGACGGCCGAGCAAGCCCGCGCGGGCTCGCACGACGTGGGCCTCCTTGAGCGTCACCAGGTCGGTGCCCTTGTCCTCGTACAGGACTCGGATGGTGTGCATGGGCTCGAGCGCGCCGGCCACGCGGCGGCTCCCACGCCGGGCACCTCGCACGATGGCCGCGACCTTGCCCTCCTCCTCGGTCAGCAGGGTCGCGATGACGTCGGCTTCGCCATACGCCACGCTGCGAACGACGAGCGCGTCCGACTGCACGCGCCGCGCGCTGCGCCTGGTTACGCGCGCGACAGCACCCACGACGGCGTGGACGAGCGCGACAGCTCGCTCGGCACGCCGTGCCCGCGCGGCGTCAGCACGATGGAGAGCGCCAGCGTGACGAGGATGAGCAGCACGACGAACGCGATGGCCACGCCGAGGCGCTTGCTGCCGTCGCGAGCGGCCGTCACGGGCGACTGCGCCGGCAGCGGCGTCACGATGGCCACGCGGCGGCTCGAGGTGTAGCGCGCCAGGATCTCCGCCGGCACCAGGCCGACGGCCTGGGCGTAGGATTTCAAGAAGCCACGGACGAAGACCTCGCCCGGCAGGTCGTCGAAGCGATCGGCCTCGAGCGCGTCGAGGGTCGGCAGCGGGATGCGCGTCACGCGCGAGACTTCGGCCACGCTCATGCGCTTGCTCTCGCGCTGGCGCTTGAGGGTGGCGCCGATGGAGCCGCCGCCTATGAGACCTTGATGCGTCACGTCCACCTCCGGGATTGCTGCTCGAGCATCGCGCTCTGCGGCTGAGTGCCGCACGCGGTCTTCAACAAGAGTTGGGCGCAGGACTTCCCTGCGTCGGTGTCCCCCGAGAGCTTTCGGCACTGGTTCAAGTCCGCGCAGGCGTCGGGCGTGCGACCGAGCCGGAGACGGATCTCGGCGCGCGCGCGCCACGCCTCCTGCAGGTTGTGGCAGTCCGGGCTGTCGACCTGCAACGCTTGCGTGAGGTTCTGCTCGGCCTGGGCGAGGTCCCCCTTCTTCTCGTAGGCCTTGCCGAGACGGTAGAAGCCCACGCAAAACTTCGGCTGCGTCACCGCGTTGCGCAGCGAGGCGATGCCCTCGTCGACGCGGCCATCCTGTACCTGCGCCCAGCCGAGGTTGCCCCACGCGAGGTGCGCGGCGTTGTACGAAGGGTCCTTCACGAGGGGCTCCAGCGTCGTGATGGCTTCCTTGTAGTTCTCTTCGAGGATCAAGATGTTGCCGAGCATGTTTCGAGCGTCGCGGAAGGTCGCGTCGCGCTCGAGCGTCTGGCGGGTGTACTTCTCGGCCTCCTTCATCTTGCAATCTGGCGCCTTTAGACCCTCGTCTCCGGAGCAAAACGACAAGTAGATGGCCGCGGTCCAGTAGAGCGCCTTGGTGTTGTGATCGTCGAGCTGCACGGCGCGCAGCGCGTGATCGAGGCCGACGCGCGGGTTGCCCTTATAGAAGAACTCGCGCGACAGATCGTACTCGGCCTCGGCCTGCCGCTCGGGGCTTTGCGCGTGCGGCCCCGACGACGACGCGCAAGCGCCCGTGGCCACGAGCGCGGCGACGCCACAAAAGGTTCGGTACTTCTGCAGGAGTAGACCCAGCACGGCAGGCTACGGCAGTAACCGATGCCGCCTCGTCACGTCAACCCCGCCGGCTGGTGTGTGGGACATCGGATCCCAAGGTACTACTCGCCCCGCAGTTCGTCCTTCGCGCTGAGCAGCGCGTAGAGGCGCTGGAGCGCTTCCAGATCCGGTAGCTCGATCCGCTCGCCGGTGATGCGCACGTAGCCCTGATCGCGCAGGCGTTGCACGTCTCGCTTCACCGTGTCGACGTCGAGGCCGACGCGGCTCGCGAGCTCCACGGGCGAGACCGCGAGCTCGATGGCCGCCGAGCTCTCCGTCGGCGCCGACCGGACGGCCAGCTTGAGCAGCGTGCTGACGATCTTGTACTGGCCGTCGCGAAGCATGAGGATCTCGATCTGATCCTCGGCGTCCCGGACGCGGCGCACGAGCTGCTCCATCACCCGGATGGCCACCGCGGGGTAGTTGACCAGCATCGAGCGGAACGTGGCGCGGTCGAGCGCGAGCGCCACCCCGTCGGTCAGGGCGACCGCGGTGGAGTTACGGGCGGCCGCGTCGAGCAGCGCCGACTCGCCGAACAGATCCCCCGGCTTCAGGACCATGAGGCTGCGCTCGACGTGGCGGACGCGCCGGATCAGCCGCACGCGCCCGTCCTGGAGGAGGAACGCGTCGCCTGCGATCTCGTTCTCGCGGAACAGCGTCTCGCCCGCGGCGAACTTGCGCCCGTAGCGCTGCACGAGGCGCTCGCGCTCCGCGTCACCGATCTCGATTGTTTCGTCGACACGCCCGGATGGAGTCACGCCCGGGATCCTACACTAGAGAGACCCCTTCGTAGAGGGGACGCCCGAGGCGCGGGGATCGATCCGCACGGCCGCGGCGAGGGCCTTGGCGAAGGCCTTGAAGCAGATCTCGACGATGTGGTGCAGGTTGTGGCCGGCGTGGCGGACGACGTGCAGGTTGCACTGTGCCCCGCGAGCGAAGCCCTCGAAGAAGACCTCGGCGAGCTCGGAGTCGAACTCGCCGAGCTTGGCCTTCGGAAGGTCCACCTCCCAGACGAAGAACGTCCGGCCGGAGAGATCGATCGCCGCCGTGGCGCGCGCCTCGTCCATCGGCAGCGTCGCCCAGCCGTAGCGTGCGATCTGCGCCTTGTCGCCGAGGGCCTGCGCAACGGCCTGGCCGAGCACGATGGCCAGATCCTCGGTCGTGTGGTGGCCGTCGATCTCGACGTCCCCCTTGGCGATCACGGTGAGGTCGAAGGGCCCGTGGCGGGCGATCTGCTCGACCATGTGCGACAGGAAAGGCAGGGGCGTCTGGACCTGGTAGACGCCGGTGCCGTCGAGATCGATCGAGACCTGGATGTCGGTCTCCTTGGTCGCGCGGTGGAGCGTGGCGCTGCGGGCCATGAGGGGCAAGTAGACCACGCGGCGCCGGGCGGGGCCAAGCCCGCGCCGGGCGCGGCCGGGCTCAGCGGGGAACGATGGCGACGAAGCGCGTCGCGTCGCCGTGGAGGACCTTCAGCAAGAGAGGGTGCGCGCTCGTCCCGACCTTCGCTTTCGCCGCGAGATCAGCCGGCGTGCGCACCGGCGCGTGGTCGGCCTCGACGATGACGTCCCCAGCCATGAGGTGCCCGTCGGCAGGACCCCCGACCTCGACGCGCTCGACTTGCACGCCGCCGTCGGCCTGGCTCGTGGTGATGCCGAGCGGCTGGCTGCCGCTGCTGCCCTGGACGGACGGGCTCGATTGCGGGCGGGCGCCCTCGACGTCTCCGAGCGTGGTGAGCGTGACGTCGAACGCCTCCGGCTTGCCGTTGCGGAGCACATGCACCTTGACGTGGCTACCGGGCGAGTGGCGCGCGACCTCGCGCGGGAGGTCCTGCTCGCGCTCGATCGGGGTCTGGTCCACGGCGACGATGAGATCGCCCTCGCGCAGGCCCGCGGCCTTGGCGGGGCTGTTGTCCTGCACCATCGCCACGAGCGCCCCGTGGGCGTGGTCCTGCCCGAGCGCGTGCGCCAGCGCGTCGTCGATCGGCTGCACCTCGACGCCGAGGCGCCCGCGGTCGACGTGGCCCTTGGCGAGGAGCTGCGGGATGATGTCCTTGGCCGCGTCGATCGGGATCGCGAAGCCGATGCCTTTGCCGGCGGGGTTGATGGCCGTGTTGATGCCCACGACCTGACCGTGCAGATCGAAGAGCGGGCCGCCGCTGTTTCCCGGGTTGATGGAAGCGTCGGTCTGGATGAAGTCGTCGTAGGGGCCGGCGCCGATCGCCCTGCCCTTCGCGCTGACGATGCCCATCGTGACCGTGTTGCCGAGGCCGAACGGGTTGCCGATGGCGACGACGTAGTCGCCGACGCGCAACGCGCTGCTCGCGCCGAGCGACGCCGGAGGCGGCAGGTTCTTGGCGTTCTCGAGCTCGAGGACGGCCAGGTCCATCCGCGTGTCGCGACCCTTGACCTTGGCCTCGAGCTCGCGGTCGTCGGAGAGCTTGACCCGGACGAC
>DATIQP010000499.1:0-11588 GCA_035470765.1 Polyangiaceae bacterium
TTGCCGTGCTTGGGCACGACCTCGAGGACGCGCCTGTAGAGGTCGGCGGCCTTCTCGGGCGCGCCCATCACGTCCTCTTCGAGCGCGGCCCACTCGGTCAAGAGCTCCACCTTCTGCGAGGTGTTCGCGCGCGCGACGCGCACGTCGTAGAGCCACCGCAGGTCCTCGCGGCGATCGGCGCCTCGCAGGATGCCATCCAGCGTGACGACCGCGCGCTCGTCGGTCTCGTCCTCCTCGACGAGCGACCGGTACGTCGCGACGGCCTCGTCGACGCGACCCAAGTGCGAGGCGTACGTCTCGGCGACCTTCGCCTTGAGCGCGCGACGCTCCGCCGTCTGGGCACCCTCAACCGCCGCACGCGCCTCGAGCGCGGTGACGAAGGCCGGCCACTGCCCCGCGGCCCCCGCGGCGTGCTCGAGCCGCGCCAGCGTCCCTTCGCCTTGCGGCGCGAGCTCGTAGGCCCGCTGCGCGTAGCGGAAGGCCGCCGCTCGGTCCTGCAGGTTGTGCGACGTGATGGCGATCAGCTTCTCGAGGATGGCGAGCTTGCCCTCGACGTCCTTGGCGTGCCCGAGGAGCACCTCGTAGAGCGCCGGCAAGCGCGCCCACTTCTCTTCTTGCTCGTAGAGCGGGATGAGCGCGCCGGCCGCGCGCTCGTCGTCCGGGCGCGTCGCGAGCACGCGCTCGTAGGCGCGGAAGGCGCGCTCGGGCGTGCGGAGCTTGGTCTCGAAGACGTCGGCGGCGCGGAAGGACAGCTCCACCTTCGCCGCGGCGTCCGTCGCCCGGTCCGCCGCGCTCGAGAGCACGTCGGCGAGGCCCTCCCAGTCGTTCGACTGCGCGAAGAGCTCCGTCAGGCCGTCGTAGTCGCCCGCCCCGAGGTACGAGTCGCGGAGCACGCGCAGCGCCTTGGCGTGGCCCGGCGAGAGCTCGAGCACGCGCCGCCACGTCTTCATCGCCGACCCGTGATCGTTCAGCCTCTCGGCGTAGATCGCGCCGAGCTTCTGCAGCACGCCGAGCTTGGTCGCGTCGTCCTGGGCGGCAGCCACGCGCCGCTCGAGCGCGTCCGCGACGGTGGTGAAATCCTTGTCCCGCTCGGCCTGCTTCTCGAGGGCGTCCAGCGCAGCGAGGGCGCCGCTGTCCTCGTCGAGCACCTGCTTGTAGAGACGCGCCGCGTCCGCGCCTCGATCGAGCCGCTCGGCGGCGAGCTTCGCCATCTCCATCCACAGCTCGCGCCGCTCCGGCCCATCGGCCATGCCGCTCGCCTCGCGCTCGAGCAGGTCGTAGAGCGGCTTGAAGGCTCGACGCTTGGCGTAGAGCTCCTTCAGGCGCGCCGTCGCCTCGGAGTCGTGGGGCTCGGCGTCGAGCACCTTCTCGTAGGCTTCGACGGCGTTCTGCACGTTGGAGAACTGCTCCAGCCACTTGCGCGCGACCTGGCGATACAGCTCCGCCTTCGCGGCCGGATGCCGCTCGAGCTCCGCGAGGCGCGTCTGCGCCGCGAGCAGGTCGCGTACGCGACCGAGCGAGTCGTAGACGCGCGCGAGATCTCGCACCGCATCGGCGTCGTCCGGCGCGAGCTGGCTGATCTGCGTGAGCACCGCGACGAGCGCCGAGTCGCTCTTGATGTGCTCGCGGTAGAGGGTCGCGATTTCGCGGAGCAACGGCAGCCGCGCTTCCGTGTCCCCGGCCGGAACGCGCTCGAGCTCGCTGCGCAGCAGCTCGGCGAGCCCGTTCCACGTCCCCGTCGCCCGATAGAGGCGCTTGAGCGCGTCTCGCGCCTGGGTGTTGCCCGGGTCCTGGCGCAACAGCGCACGCCACTGCTCGATCGCCTTGCTGGCGTTCGCGCCCTCCTCGGCCAGCTTCGCGATCTCGGCTGCGATCTGCGTACGCGGCAGCCCGTCCGGCAGGGCGCGCTGCGCGTCGCCGAGCACGTGGGCGAGCTTGGCGAGGTCCCCGCGCGCGGTGAGCTGCTCGCGGAAGAAGGAGAGCATCCCGGGGTGGGCCGGCTCCGCCTTGCGCAGGCGCTCGAAGTACGGCTCGGCGGCGTCGGGCTTGCCGCGCATCTTCCAGTGCACCATCGCGATCTGCAGGACCATCCCGATGTCGTGCTGCCCGATGCGCGAGCTCGCCGCGAGCTGCTCGTCGTAGAGCGAAACGAGGTGGTCCCACATCTCCCGCGCCGTGAAGAAGTCCACGAGGAAGCTCGTCGCCTCGGCGTTGCCCGGCGACAGATCGAGCACCCGCTCGTAGGCGGCCACCGCGCGCTCGGGGCTGTTCAGCTTCTTGGAGAGCACGCGCGCCAGGCGCAGAAAGCCCGCCGTCTTCTCGTCCTTGATCGAGCTCTCGGTCGACACCTGCTCGAGCAGGCCGGCCAGCTCGTTCCACTTGCCCGCCTCGCGGTAGATCCGCTCGAGCAGCATCCCGGCGCGCCGGTTCTTCGGATCGACCTCGAGGGCCTCCTTGAGCCGCGCGACCGTCTCGTTCTGCAGGGCCGCGAGCTTCTTCTTCGAGCCCTTTTCCGAGGCGAGCGCTGCCCGCCCGTAGCGGTAGGCGGTCTCCGCGGCGCTCACGAGCATCGAGCTCTTGAGCCGCGCCTCGCCTGCGGAGGCTGCCTCCTCGACGAAGCGCAGGACGAGCTCGTTCCACTTCGTCCGCTTTGCCTGCGTCCGCTCGAGCGCGTCCTCGGCGGTCGGCTCGTTCGGCGCTAGCACGAGGATTCGCTCGTAGACGTCCGCCGCCCGCGCGTCGTCGAACAGCTCCTCGTCGGCGACGCGGGCGAGCTCGCGCAATAGCTCGACCTCGGCGTTGGTTCCCTGGGCGAGCAGCACCTCGAGCTCGAGCAACGACGCGACCGCATCATACTCGCGCCGCGCCTCGTGAGCCCGGCGCGCCGCCGACAGAAGCGCCCGAGCCTCCTCGGGCGTCATCCCCTGCGGCTTACCTTCCGCGAGGGCCTGCTTGAGGTCGATGTACGCTTGCTCGTGGTCGGGGTCTTCCTGCAGGAGCCCCAGCGCGGTCCGAATCGTATTTGCGCTCATCCATCACCTTGTGAGTGCGGCGACTTCGAAGCCTCGCGCGTGTCCACGGTGGACTCGGCGAGGGCTTAGGGAGAGAAAACCGGTCGGCGGGTCGTGCGACCCCGCCCCAGAGAGGTAAAAGCAGCAAGCCGCGAAAAAGCCGGGCTTTTTCGCCCTCGCGGCGGTTCGATGGTAGGGGGCGGCGTCCCCGAGCGCAAGCGTCCCGACCAGGGAAATTTCCCGCGGCTTTCCGCCACTTGGGAGTGGCTGACCCGCGCCTCCATTCGCTCCGTGATAAGTGTCGGCACGTGCCCGGCTCGCTCACGCTCTCGCTGCACAACGCCTACGAAACGCTCGCCATCTCGGTGCCGACCGTCGTCGACGCGGCGCGCGGTCGCCTCACGAGGGAGGCCTGCGACGAGCGTCTGCGGTCGTGGGCTCGGAAGATCGTCGAGCACAACGGCATGCGGATCGAGGTCCACGGCCGAGAGAACGTCGACCCGGACACCACCTACCTCGTGATGAGCAACCACCAGTCGCACTACGACGTGCCGGTGCTCTTCCATGTGCTCGGCGGCACGCTGCGCATGGTCGCGAAGGTCGAACTCTTCCGGTTCCCCGTCTTCGGCCGCGCGATGCTCGAGGCGGGCTTCATCCCGATCGACCGCCAGAGCCGCGAGAAGGCGATGGAGAGCTTGCGCGAGGCCAAGGAGCACATGAAGGCGGGCGTCAACGTGTGGATCGCGCCGGAGGGCACGCGCAGCCCCGACGGCCGGCTGCTCCCGTTCAAGAAGGGTGGCTTCCACCTCGCGCTCGACGTGGGCGTGCCGATCCTGCCCGTCACGCTGCAGGGCACGCGCCGCGCGCTGCCGCGCGGAGAGTCGCGGTCTCGGCGCGGCGCGCAGGTGCGCGTGACCCTCCATCCGCCCATCGCTCTCGCGTCGTACCAGACCCCAGCCGGCGTGGACGCGCTCATGACCGACGTCCGCGCCCGCATCGAGAGCGCGCTCTAGATGGTGCCCGGCGACGGCCTCGCGGTCCTCGTGAACGCCAACGCCAAGCGTGGCGGGCGGCGCATCGCCGTCCAGATCGCGCGCATCTTGCCCGGCGCCAAGGTCAGGCTCACCAAGACGATGGACGAGGTG
This sequence comes from Polyangiaceae bacterium, assembly GCA_035470765.1. Lineage (GTDB taxonomy): Bacteria > Myxococcota_A > Polyangia > Polyangiales > Polyangiaceae > DASXHD01. The sequence goes on from DATIQP010000499.1 coordinate 4,157, forward strand.
CAGGCGTGGCTGCGCGCGCTCTTGCCGACGCAGCCGCGCGTCGTCTTCGCCGCGGGCGGTGACGGCACCGCCGTCGCGCTGGTCAATGCGCTCGCGCGCGTCGTCCCCGAGGATCTCCCCCTCCCGGTCATGGGTGTGCTCAAGCTCGGCACCGGCAACGCGTGGGCGAACGTGGTCGGAGCGCCCAAGCTCGGCGTCTCGCTGTCGATCCTGCGCTCGCTCGGCCAGCGGGCGGACGGCCAAGACGGAGTTCGCGGCCCGCTGCCGCTGCGCCGCTTCGGTCTGGTCGACTGCGACGGTACGCTCACGCACTTCGCCGGAGCGGGCTGGGACGCGGAGATCCTCAACGACTACAAGGAGCAGTTGGACGCGTCGAAGGGGCCGCCGCGCATCGTCGCCAAGAGCGTGAGCGGCTACCTCACGGCGATGCTCACGCGCACGGCGCCCAAGACCATCCTGCTCGGCCGGGCGCACGTCCTCATCGAGAACCTCGGCGACGAGGTGTTCACCATCGACCGGGAGGGCGCGCTGACGCGCATCGAAGGCGCGCGCTACGGCTCGGTCCTCTACGACGGCATGATGAGCGTCACCGGCGCCGCGACGTGTCCGGAGTTCGGCTATCACTTCCGCGCCTACCCCTTCGCCGAGCGCTTCCTCGGCATGCTCAACGTGCGCGTCTACGACCGCTCGACGCTGGGCGCGATGATGAGCATCCCGAGGCTCTGGACGGGCGCCCACCCGCTGCGCGGCATGCACGACTGGTTCACCAAGGCGGCGCGCTTCACGTTCTCGCGCCCCATGGCGCTCGAGATCGGCGGCGACGCGCTGGGGCCGCGGCGGACCGTCGAGATGCGCGTCTCGTCGCGCGAGGTGCAGCTGCTCGACTGGCGCGGCCTGTACTGAGGCCTCGCCGGCGATTGACCCGCGTGGCGCCAGCGCATACGATCGGCGCGATGAAGTTGCTTGCAAAATGGGCTTGCACGCTCTTCGTGGCGGGCCTTGGCACCGCCTCCTGCAGCGCGGCGAGCGAGGTGCGGGCCGTCTACATGTCGCTCGACAGCGGCGGGGCTCGCGTCCGCAAGACCTTCTACACCGACACCACGTCGATCTCGTGCGTGATCGACTGGGTCGGCAACAGCGCCGACACCACGATCGACGCCGTCATCAAGCAGACGTACAAGGAAGACCCCAACAACCCTGGCAGCATCATGGCCTTCGCGGGGGCGATCATGGCGGCCGGCGAGCAGGCCGGCACGGAGGGCGAGGCCACGTACGCCTTCACGTGGACGATGCAGTCCCCGAACGGGGGCGGCGTCGCGCCATATCCCATCGGCAAGTACGAGTGCGACATCTCGGTCAACGGTGAGGCTGCCGGCACGACGGGGTTTGATATCGAGTACCCGACGCCCGACAGCAACAAGCACATGTGCCCGGCCGAGGGCGCCGCCACCCCCGGTGCGGCGTGTGCGGGCTGGGTCGTGCAAGGCGCGACGTGTCCCTCGGCCGCGGACATGTCGCAGACGTGTGTCTGCGGCGGCGCGACCTGGAGCTGCCAATGAACCTGCCCGTGAAGCCGCGTCGCATGTCCAGGGCGCCGATGGTCGTGGGGTGCCTCGCCGTCGCGGCGCTCATGCTCGCGATGAGCGGCGCCTGCTCGCAGCACGAGCCCGGCACCTACCAGGGTGGCGGCCGAAGCTTCGAGGTCCCCACCGCCCAGGGCACCTCGACGACGCCCGACTCGAGCACGAAGGACACCTTCGTCCCCGACAACTCCGCCCCCGACACCTTCGTCGCGCCCGACACCGGCGGCGACTGACTATTCGTGATGGACGGCGGCGTTGTGGCCGCCCAGCGTCTCCGAGAAGGTGTGGCGGCCCCCGCCCTTGGCGACGAAGTAGAAGAAGTGCGTGATGGCCGGCGCCATGACGGCCTCGAGGGAGCGCGCGCCGGGGTTGGAGATGGGCCCGGGCGGCAGCAGTTCGTGCTTGTACGTGTTGTAGGGGTTGGCGGCGTCCGCGAGGATCTCGTGCGTCACCTTCCCGGCGTACGACTCGCACGGCCCCACGGGCCGGATCAGGCAGCCGTAGCCGGCGGTCGGATCGCACTGCAGCAGCTTCGGCGTGAAGTCTTTGTCGCGTAGCCGGTTGAGGAACACGCTCGCGATGATCGGGCGCTCGTCGTCGACGGCGGCCTCCTTCTCCACCATCGACGCGAGCGTGACGATCTCGCGCCGGTTGTAGCCGAGCGACTCGGCCAGATCACGGAGGCCGCTCGGGTGCTTGTTCTCGAGCGTCTCGTAGCGCTTGTCGAACTCGCGCACCATCCGGCGCACGACGTCGGCGGCGCCCGAGTCGAGCTCCAGGTCGTACGTCGCGGGGAAGAGGTAACCCTCGGCGCTCGGCCCCTGCACGTGCACCTCGGCGAGCAGCGACGCATCCTCGCTCGCGTCGAGGAACGCTCTCAGCGTGCAGACGTGCAGCGCGTCGAGCCGCTTGGCGATGTCGAAGCGCGTCCAGCCCTCGGGGACGACGGCGCGCACGTGGCTCGCTCCTCGCCGCTCGAGGCGGTGCACGAGCTCGCGCGGCGAAGCGTCGTCGGTGAGCAGGTGGTGGCCCTTGACTACCGAGCCGACGCCGCCGGTGAGGCGCAGGTAGAGCGCGAACCAGCGCCGGTTGCCGACGACGCCCGCCTGCGCGAGCTTGGCCGCCAGCGAGTCCGCCGTCTCGTCGCCGACGTCGAGCTCGACGGGGTTGCCGGGGCCCGGCCCCGAGGCCCCCGGGTAGAGGACGAAGAACAGCGCCGCCGCGGCGGCCAGGACGCCGACCAGCAAGAGCGCGATCCACCTGGCGAGGCCCGGCGAGTCTCGCGTGGCCGTCGCGCTCGGCGCCGACGCAGGCTCACGGGCCTCGGCCTTCTTCTTTTTCTTGCGAGCGCGCGGCTTGCTCACGGCTCCTCCCCGCCCTCGCGTGCCTCGAGCCACGCCTGAAGGATGGCCGACGCCGCCGCCTCGTCGACGTGCGCGCGGATCGAGCGGCCGCTTCGCTTGTTCGTGCGCTCGCGCAGGCCTGCCGATGCGAGCGCGCGGCGCGCCTGCATCGTCGTGAGCCGCTCGTCCCAGAGCTCGACCGACAGCCCGGTCGCGTCGGCGAGCCGCTGGGCGAACGCGCGCGCCTTTCTCGCCGCGTCCCCCTCCCCGCCTTTCATGTCGAGCGGTAGGCCGACGACGAAGCGGCGGACGTCGTGCTCGGCGACCAGCCTGCGCAGCGCCTCGAGCAGAGCCGGCTCGGGCTTCGCCGCGAGCGCGCCCCTGGGGTGCGCCATGAGCCCGAGCTCGTCGTCGATGGCGACGCCGATGCGCACCTCCCCGTAGTCGAGCGCGCAGGTGCGACCCTTCCGTTTGGCGCCGCGGCTGGCCATCGAAGGTGGCTTAGCATGATTTTCCCGGAGTTTTCGCGAGAGTGCTTGACCCTGCCGGGCCCCGTCGATACTGAAGCACCCGATGGATCCGGTCCGCGCCGTCAAGGGCATGTACGACGTCCTGCCGGAGGATTCCATCAAGTGGCAGCGCGTCGAAGCGGCCTTCGCACGCACGGCTGCGCTCTACGGCTTCCGCGAGATGCGCACGCCGCTGCTCGAGCCGACGCGCCTGTTCGTACGCACCGTCGGCGAGGCCACGGACATCGTCGAGAAGGAGATGTACTCCTTCGCCCACCACGACGAGGAGCTCACCCTGCGCCCCGAGGGCACGGCGGGCGCGGCGCGCGCCTACGTCGAGCACCACGTCCACGCCAAGGAGGCCGTCACCCGCTGGTACTACCTCGGCCCGATGTTCCGCGCCGAGAAGCCGCAGCGCGGGCGCTACCGGCAGTTCTCCCAGGCGGGCGGCGAGATCTTCGGCGACCCCGGCCCGGGCTGCGACGCCGAGATGATCGACATGCTGGTGGGCTTCCTGAAGGCCATCGGCGTCCCCGACGTCGAGGTGCTCGTGAACTCGATCGGCAGCGGCGACACGCGCCAGCGCTTCCGTGATGCGCTGCGCGCGCACTTCGAGCCGAAGAAGGCGCTGCTCAGCGAGGACTCGCAGCGAAGGCTCGAGACCAATCCCCTTCGCATCCTCGACTCCAAAGACCCGCGCGACGTGGACGCGTCGAAGGACGCGCCGACCATCCTCGAGCACCTGAGCGCCGAGGACCGCGCGCACTTCGACGGCCTTCGCAGCCTGCTCGACGCGCTCGGCATCGTCCACAAGGTCGACACGCGCCTCGTGCGCGGCCTCGACTACTACACGCGCACCATCTTCGAGATCAAAGGCGCCACCCAGAAGCTCGGCGCGGGCAACACGCTCGTCGGCGGCGGCCGCTACGACAACATGATCGCCGAGCTGGGGGGCCCGAGCGTCCCGGCGATCGGCTTCGCGGCCGGCCTCGATCGCCTGCTCATCGCGGCCGAGCCGGCGGGCGCCGCGGCGGTCGTCGACGCGTTCGTGGCGCCCCTCGGCGCGGCGGCGATGGGACCGGCGCTCGTGCTCGCCCGCGAGCTGCGCGACAAGGGAGTCTCGGTGGAGGCCGACACGCGCGGCGCGTCGCTCAAGGCGCTGCTCCGGCGCGCCAACTCGCTCGGAGCGCGCCTCGTGCTCATCCTCGGCGAAGGCGAGCTCGGGCGCGGCGTCGTCACGCTCAAGGACCTCGCGGGCCACGCCCAGGAAGAGCTGCCCAAGGACCGCGCCGTCGCCATCGTCACCGACCGCCTCGCCGCGGCCGGCGCCGTGCGCCGCGAGGAGCCCTCGTCGTGAAGCGCCTCCTCTTGGCCGCCCTGCTGCTGCTCGCGCCTGCCCTCGCCCGAGCCGACGAGCCGAAGGCGGCCCAGCCGGCCGCCCCGCAGCAGCGCCAGGAGCCCACCGCGCCCGTTCCCGTCGATCCGCTCGCGATGAGCCCCGAGATGCGCGCGAGCATCGGCAGCGACTACGAGGCGCGCCCGCCGCACGCCGAGGGTCGCACGCAGCGCCACTTCTACGGCTTCTACGAGGAGCGGCGAGGCGACTACCGCTTCCGCACCCTCCCGCCCCTCCTCTTCGAGCAGACGCGCGGCCTGCTCGATCCCGCGCACCCCGAGCTCGGGCAGAGCCCCGATCGCCAGGGCCTGTACGGGATGATCTACTACCAGCGCCGCTCGCTGAAGCTCGACGCGGACGTGCTCTTCCCCCTGTTCTGGCACGTGCGCGACGAGGACGCCTACCTCACCGCGTTCGGCCCCTTCGTCCACCAGGAGAAGCCGACGGGCCACGACAACTGGCTCGCGCCGCTCTTCTTCGCCGGCTCGCACGCGGTGGCGGGCGGCCGCTCGGGCTACCTCGCCGTCCCGCCGCTGCTGACGTTCTCCGTCTGGAGCCCCGAGAGCGCGGTCACCGTCTCGACCCTCTACTTCCGCCTGCGCTCGGGCAGCGACGTCGACGCCGGCGTCGTGCCCTTCTACTTCCACGGCGACAACGGCAACGAAGACGGCGCGCGCCGCAAGTACACGTTCATCCCGTCGCTGTTCTACTATCACTCCTCGCAGGAGCTCGAGCAGACGAGCACGACCGTCGTCGGCCCTGTGATCTCGCAGACGTCGCCATACCGCGACGTCTTGGACGTGCTGCCGTTCGTCTTCCGGATCACGGGCAAGCCCGCCACGGGAGGCATCCGGGAGAGCCACACGACGGTCTTCCCGTTCTTCCACTACGGCCACACCGACAAAGAGTCGCTCCTCGCCACGCCGCTGTTCTTGCTGCGAAACGGCGAGACCGCGCACACCCTCATCACGCCGCTGTACTCGCGCGCCACGACGCGCTCCGGCGCGACCGAGCTCGATCTGGCCGGCCCCGTGGTGCCGCTCTACTTCAGCTACCGGGACAAGGACGTCGGCCAGCACGCGTTCGGACTCCTGCCGTTCTTCTATCGGAACAGCAGCCGCACCGAGAGCGACCTTCTGACGCCGTTCTACGGCCGCTTCGAGAACATCGGCGTCTCGCGCACGTACTGGGTCTTCCCGACCATCACCGCCTCGTTCGACGCTCACGGCTTCGAGACGGACATTCACCCGCTCGTCTACGTCGGCCGGAGCGACCAGTCGACGCACACGGTCTTCGCGCCGATCTACTGGGACTTCTCCGACCCGGCCAAGCGCATGACGATCGGCTTCCCGCTGTTCTGGCGCTTCGCGGATCACAAGGACGATTCGGTCGTCGAGGTGGTCGCCAACACCCTCTACACGCGCAAGCGCACCAACGAGGGGCTGAGCTGGTCGTTCCGGGTCCTGCCGTTCTTCTCGTACGGCGAGAGCCCGACCGGGTACTTCTGGGACGTGCTGCTCGGCCTCGCGGGCTTCGAGAAGACCGCGACCGCGTCGTACGCGAAGGCGTTCTGGCTGCCGTTCAAGGTCGCCGGCCCCGACGCGACGCGCGCCGCCTGGCGCTGAAGCGGAGTCGGCGTCGGCAACGGAGGTGGCCACGCTGACGGAGTGCATGAACTATCGGGCCGAACCTCGAATCGCGCTCGAAGGGTCCGCGCTATCTGGCCGAGACGCCAGCCGTTTGCGGCGTGCCACGACGCGCGAGACCTCGCTCCATTGAATGGAAAATGGCCCGCCGCGAGCCATCCATCCGTTCAGGTCACGCCGTCTCCGTTGCCGACTCCAGCCGGCGCAACACCCTCTCGAACGCCGCCAGCGCGAAGTCCACGTCCGCCTCGGTCGTCTCCTCGCCGAGCGAGATCCGCGCGCTGCGCCGCGCGCGCTCCTCGCCGTGCAGCAGGGTCAGCGTCACCGACGGGGTCATCGTCCCCGCGCTGCACGCAGGCCCCGCGCTGACCGCCACGCCCTCGAGGTCCATCGCCGCCACGATCTCGGCGCCGGAGAAGCGCGGGAACGCCAGGCTCGCCACGTGTGGCGCGCGCGGCGCGCCGGGGTCCACGTTGCGCTCGGCGCCGAGGGCGACCAGCGCCGCCTCGAGTCGGTCGCGGAGCGGCGCCTTGCTCGCGTAGGCGCGCGCGCCCTCTTCCGCATGGCGGATGGCGGCCTCGAGCCCCGCGCACGCGATCGCGTCGACGGTGCCGGGGCGGAGCCCTCGCTCCTGCCCGCCGCCGACGAGGACAGGGACGAGCCTCGCGTTCGGCTGGGTCACGAGCGCGCCGATGCCCTTCGGCCCGCGGAGCTTGTGACCCGCCACCGCGACACTGTCGGCGCGGCGCGCCAGGATGGTTGCATTCTGCACGCGTCCCGCGGCCTGCACCGCGTCGACGTGGACCCACGCGCCCCGCGCCTGCGCCAGGCCGATGACGTCGTCGAGCGGCTGGATGGTGCCGATCTCGCTGCTCACGGCGAGCGCGGCCACCGCGGCGACGGGCCCCTCGCCGAGCGCCGCGCGCAGGTCGTCGAGGTCGATCGCGCCCTTCGG
>DATIQP010000500.1:0-4084 GCA_035470765.1 Polyangiaceae bacterium
GGGACGGCGTACAGCACGTGGACCGAGAACGAGACGTCCACCACCGGAAGGCTGCAGGGCCACGCGGCGGCGACGATCTCGACGTTGGACGCGCCCTCTTCCTCGACACGCGCTTGCATCCGCGCGCGCATCGCAGCCGACGGCTCGATCGCGATCACGCGAGCGCACCGGCGAGAGAGCGGGATCGCGTGCCGGCCGACGCCCGCGCCGAGGTCAGCCACGACGTCGGACGTGAGCACGCCGGCCGCGATGAGCTCGAGCGTTTCGTCGCCGCGCCCGCGGCTCACCCGATCGAAGCGAGCCGCGCGGCGCTCCCAGCGGTCCTCGCCGTGAGCTGGCTCGTGGCCGGCGGAAGCGGCCTCCGCGGCCTCTTGCATCTGCCGCCACCGCTCGATCCAGTCGATGCCGCCCGCGCGGACGCTCATGGGGCCCTCGCCGCAGCGGCGGCGCCGGCCAGATCCTCGAAGAATCGCGCAAAGGCGCCCTCGTCGGCGGACTCCAGCGTGGCGCAAGGCTCGCCGAGCTCGAATCGCTCCACCACCGAGAAGAGTTGGTCGCCGCGCACCACGAGCACCACGATCGCGTGCCCGCCGAGCGCCTCGCGGATCGCGTCGTGGTGCCCTCCCCGTGCGACCTCGAGCTTGCTCACCTCGTCGATGACTACCACGTCCGCCTCGCGCGAGCCCTGGCGGACCCACTCGCGGGCGCGCCCGAACGCGCCCGCGTCGAAGACGTAGGAGCAGACCGCGGCCTCGGTCGCCCCGGGCGCCGCCACGCCCTTTCGGGCGACGACCACGGTCTCGGGGCCGTCGAGCCGGCGCGCCACGTAGGCTCGACGCTCACCGTCCTCTTCGATCGGATCCTGCACGACGCCACCCACGCGAAACCCCCGCGCGCCGAGCTCCGCCGCGACGCGCACCGCGAGCGCCGACTTGTCGACGCCCTTGCCTCCCACGAGCAGTGCCCAGCGTGCCATTACCCGCTCTTCTCCTTCAGCGCGACGACTCTCTTCGTGACGGCAATCAAGCGTCGAGCCATGACCGTCGCGAGGCTCGGCTCGCGAGGGGAGACGTCGACCAAGGACCTCCTCAGGGCGTAATCGCGGGCCTCCTCGTCGACGGGCATGGACGGCACCGCCGGGTTCTTCCGGGCGTTCTCGACGACCAGGGCGAGCTCGCCGCCGTCGAGCCATATGCCGTGCGATTTGCACACGTCGACGATGATGTTCGACACGCCGCTGAACTCGAGCCGCTCCATCACCGCCTCGCACGTGGGGCAGCTCACCGGCTCGTCCAGATTGGGCTCGGAGCGCGCTCGTTCGGCTTCTGCGGGACCGGGCGTCGCTTCTCGGTAGGGGCTTGCGCCGAACGACTCCGCCGGGCGCGCCGGCGCTTCGGAGATGACGAGGTCCTCCGGCAGGGGTCGTTTCTCGAAGGAGTCGAGGAGGTTGTCCCACTCGGTCGCCGCCAAGAACGAGCCCTGGCATCGCCCGCACGCCTGCAGCGCCACCTCACCGAGCGCGAACTGGATCAGCCGCACGTCGTGACACCGCGGGCAGGGCGCACCTACGCGCTTCTCGTTCCGCGTCTCGCGGATCGCTCCGCAGTGCCCGCACGCGTCCAGGTTCGCGGAGAGGCAACTGCCGCAGAACAGGCAATGCTCGCTCATCGGTCGGGGAATTCTAGCGCGTTAAAGCTGAAGTCACTTGAACCCATCGAGTCTTGACCAAGAGCTGGCGTCGACATGCGGCAGCGAGACGCCGCGGCCGAGCCGCCGCGTTGGAGCCTCAGGCTGCAATAGTTCACCTCCGCGCGATTTTCGCCGCCGATCCAAGTCCTCGCTCGCCTCCGCATCTCAATCGCATGGCGCACGACACCTCGCGGGCCCACGACACGATCGACGAAGTGGCGCGAGACGCGCAGCGACGCGTCCGGCGCGTCGTGTGGTTCTTCTACGGGCTCGCCTTGGTCGCCGTCCTCGCGGGCCTCGCCATCGACGCCCAGCCACCCGCGCCTCGCCTCGACTGCCACAAGTCCGTCGGGCAGATGTACTCGCACTACCCGCACCCGTACGGCCTGCCGCCGCCGGTGTCGTGGACCTCGTGTGTCTGGCGGTGACGGGTCCCGCGCGGCTCGTCGAATGCGCGAGCACCGCGGACGCGTCAGTAGCACATCGTGTAGCCCGGCAGCGTGCACTTGCTGACGACGCACGTCTGGAGCGAATCGCTGCAGTTCTGCTGCTGGACGCTGCAGCCAATCTCGTAGTCGGTGGCGCCCGTGCAATCGGACTTGCACGCGACGCTCGTCGCGATGTCGTAGTTGTAGCACTGGCCCGACCCCCACCCGTTGGCGGTGGCGCAGCACACGTACGTCGGGTTGCCCTGCGAGGTGCAGTTGGCCTGCGTGGAGCACGCGATCGGGACGTCGTCGATGCCGGCGCACGAAGCGGGGCTCGAGACGCACTCGTACGGGTTGGTGGTGGTGCCACCGTGGTGACAGCACAGCTCGTTCTGCGCGCTGCACTTCAGCGTCGGCCCGCAATCGATCGTCGAGTCCGCGGGGCCGACGTGGACGTCGGGCGCGGCGTCGGCCGGGTGCGTGACGTCTTCGGTCGACGCGTCGGCGATCGTCGCATCCGGGGGCGTGCCGCCGTCCGGCGCGGCGGCGTCGTCGACGGGGGGCGAGCTCGCGTCGGGGGCCGCGATCCCGGCGTCGTCGAGCAGATTGTCTGGATTCACGCCGCTGCACGCGGCGGTCACGAAGAGCAGTCCGCAGCCCAAGACGGGCGAGAGAGATCGCCATCGCATCGCAAGTTCCTGTTCGCCAAAGTCGCCGCTCGAGTGCGGCGTCGCGTCTTGGGTTGCACGCTCGATGCCAGCATTCAGCCGGCCCCCAAGACGGCTCAAACTACGGCGAACGGCGCGACGAGCTTCCCTGGCTCCGTCACTTGTCTAACGGACCGACGCCACCCCACGTCGCGGGCGCCGGGTGAGAACGATCACACCGCGGGCGCCGCCGAGCCCGAACCGGCTGGGGGAATCGCGCCGGCCGGGGTAGTCTCCGCGCCAACACCACCGATGTCGCCGCGCAACGACGAAGGTGTGACGGTGGTCGTCACACGACGAGTGAAGGCGGGCCGCGAGGCCGAGTACGAGGCCTGGCTGGCGAGGCTGCTGGAGAAGGTGAAGAAGATGCCGGGTTACCTCGGCGTCGACGTGCAGCGGCCGGCCGAGGGCGGCCCTCGCGAGTACACGTCGGTGTATCGCTTCGACAGCATCGAGAGCCTGCGCGCGTTCGAGGACAGCAAGGAGAGGCGCGAGTCGCTCGCCGAGGTGAGCGCCTACGTCGAGTCGGACGCGACGTGGCGCAAGCTGACGGGCCTCGAGCTCTGGTTCACCGCTCCGCCCGGCATGGTGACGCCGGCGCCATCACGCCTCCGCATGGCCATCGTGATGATCGTCGTGGTTTACGCCTTCGTCCTCGTGCTCTCGCCCCTGGTCTCCCTCGTCATGCCCGGCGCGCGCTTCGAGCTGCGGCTGTTCGTGGCGATCGCCGTCGAGGTCATGCTGATGACGTACGTGGTGATGCCGCGCCTCACGCGCTGGCTGGCGCGGTGGATTTATCCGAAGGAGTGAGGGAGTCTCTTGGAGGAGGCATCGGCGATGCATTCGCACTTCGTCGCGTGGATTGGCACGGGCTTGGTGCTCGGAGCGTGCGGTACCGTCGCGGCCACGCCGCCTCCGACGGACTGCTACACGCCGAGTGTCTCCAGCACGCTGCCCGGCGTGCGGTTCGATCTCTCCGGCAACCGGTGTCGCTACACGCTCGCGGAGGCCGCCGCCGGCGTCCAGCTCGTCTACCGCGTCGTGGTGGATGCCGACGTCGTCGGCGTCCAGAGCTCGCCCGCAACCCCCGCGAGCTGCGCGGGCCCCGATCCGAGCGGGCTCGTCGTCGAGCCGAGCATCGGCGGGGGCAGCCAGAGCTATTGCATGTGCGATTGCGGCCTCGGCACGGGCGCGCCCACGACGTCGACCTTGTCCGCGGGGACGTACGTGGCCCACTTCGCCTGGGACGGAACGAACTGG
>DATIQP010000501.1:0-17802 GCA_035470765.1 Polyangiaceae bacterium
GACGAGGCCGACCGGAATGAACACGTCGCTCAGGATGGCGTAGGTGTGAGCGGCGGAGTTCTTGTCGAGATCCGCCTGCGTAGGGCAAGGGCCGGTGGGACAGGCGGCTTTGACGTCGCTCGCGAGCGAGAGCGTCATGATCCCGAAGGCGACCCCGACCCCCAGCGCGGCCACGCCGCCACCGATGGCGACCCAACCTCCGATGCGCTTGCCCTGCGAGACCTGCTCCTGCGGCGGTGCTTCGGGCTTGGGCTGCGCGGCCTTCTCGGGCTCCGGCGCGACGGCGCGGACGGCCTCGAGCGCGGGCAGCTCGACGCCGGTGCTCTTCGTCGGCTCGACGTGGAAGTCGACCGTACGCGTCTGCTTGCCGGGCGCCGAGAGCTCGACGGCGTGGTCGCCCGGGTCGATCGGGAACGACGTGCCGAGGATCGCGGCGTCGAGCACGTTGCCGTCGAGCTTGAGCTTCAACCCCGGTTCCGCGGTTCCGGTGATCGTGGCGTGTGCGAGGTTCGGCTCGAGCGCCGCCACCCGGTCCTTGGCGATGGCGACGCGCTTGGCGTCGCCCGCACCGAGGCGGATGACCTCCTTGTACTCGCCCCACGCCGTCGCGGTCTTGCCCTGCACCTCGTGGCAGTGGGCGAGGTTGAGGCGCGTTCCGAGCGTCGGATCGAGCCGCAAGCTCTCGGCGAACTTCGGACAGGCGAGGTCGGGTTTGCCTTGATCGAGCAGGCGCTTCGCGTCGGTGAAGAGGCCCTCGGCGATGGCGGCGTTGCCCCCGTCGGCGCGCGCGGCGGCGGCGACGAGCAGCGCCGACGCCAGCAGCAACGAAGAGGCCGCGCTCCTCAGCGTGCCCACGGGTCTTCCTGGGTATCGGCCTTCTTCTTCTTCGAGGTCGTGCTCGGCGAGGCGGTCGTGGTCGATGCGGCCGCGGGCATCGCCGAAGGCGTCGCGTTCGCGGGCTCGGTGAGGTCGATCGTCGCCACCGCGCTCGGCGCCACCGCGGCGGTCGTCGTGGGGGGCGCGGCCGCGGCGGCCGTCGCGATCACCTGCGTGCCCGCCGTCGCCGGAATGGGAGCGGCGGGTTGCATGACGACGGGCTGCTGCTGTTTGGCCTGCCAGAAGCGGAGCGCCACGAACCCCACCGCGCCGACGGCGAGCACGGCGAGCAGACCGAGCCAGAAGCCGAGCATCGACCGGCCCGGCGCTTGGGGCGCGACCGGCGGTGGTGTCGGCGCGGGCGTCGGCGCCGGCGTGATCATGATGGGCGGCGCGGGGACGACGCCCGAATGCGATTGCGACGCAGGGATGACGTGAGCGCCGCTCAGCGAAATGGACGCCGGCAACGCCAGCCCGAACGCGTCCGCGAGCGTCGCGACCTGCTCGCCCACGCTGGCCCATCGCTTCGCGGGGTCGCGGTCGCAGGAGCGCATGAACCAGGCGTCGAACGCCGGCCCGAGCGCCGCGCGGGGAGCCTTCGCGCTGGGCGCCTGCAGGGGCTCGTTCAGGATCAGCGCCATCAGCTCGCCCGTGGTCGCCGAGGGCCAGTAGTTGGCCCCCACGAGGAAGCGATACGCGAGCATGCCGATCGCCCATACGTCCGTCTGCGCCGACACGGGGAGGTTGCGCACCTGCTCGGGGGCCATGAAATAGGGCGTGCCGAGCAGCGTCCCGGCCTGCGTGCTCTGCGCGTCCTGCAGATCGTCGCGCATCTTGGCCACGCCGAAGTCGAGGAGCTTGACGATCTCGACGCCGTCCTCGCGCTTGTGCAAAAAGATGTTCTCCGGCTTGATGTCGCGGTGCACGATGCCCGCCGCGTGCGCGCGGTCGAGGGCGCGCGCCACCTGCCACAAGATGTGGAGCGTCTGCTCCCCGCTGAAGACCGAGACGGCGCGAAGGCGGCGCCGCGTGTCCTCGCCCTCGAGCACCTCCATCACCATGAAGGGAACGCCGCCGAGCTCCGGCGAGACGTCCGCGTCGATGACCCGCACCACGTGCTCGCTCTTGATCTTCGCCGCCGCGCGCGCCTCGCGGCGGAAGCGCTCGACGATGTCCGGGCTGTCGCCGAACATCTTGTGGAGCACCTTCAGCGCCAGCTGGTCGCCCGTGTGGACGTGCTCGACGAGCAGCACGGCGCCCATCCCGCCACGCCCAATCTCTCCGATTACGCGATAGCGCCCCGCGACCACGAGCTCTGCGCCGGACGGGCCCATCATCGGCCCACGAGTTTATCACGCTCAGTGCAGAGCGCTTTACAACGTGCACGGCGGGGGACGGCGATGCACACTGCTTTTCGGCTCGCCGCAGGCGTTTTCAGCCTTTTTCACGCACGGCATCGGGCTTGCTCTGGGAGAGCGCAAAGGAGATTCCCGATGCGCTACTCGCTCGCTCTGATCGCACTCTCGGTCCTCGTTCCCTCGACGGCGCTCGCCGCCGACGACGACGCTCCCACTCCGGCTCCGGCTCACGACGCGGAGCCCGCCAGCGCGGCGCCCGCCAGCGCGGAGCCCGCCAGCGCGGCGCCCGCCGCCCAAGAGACCCAGTCGACGTCCGCGACGCGGCGACCGGCGGCTCCGCACAACGGAGCTCCGCGAGTCGCGGCTCCGCGAACGGACTCGACGAACGACGACGCCGAAGACACCGGCGGCTACGTCGTTCCGCACTTCGTGCAGTACCTCGGTGGGGAAATCCCCAAGTACGCCCACATCGAGACGAAGCCCAACCTGGCGCTCGTCGGCTCGGGCACCGCGATCCTCGGCACGGCCTACTTCATCTCGCTCATCTACGCGCTCTCGACGTGCGGCGCCCAGATGGACTGTCGCGCGGGGAGCGGGTGGCTCTACCTCCCCGTCGTGGGCCCCTTCATCACCGCCGCGCAGTCCCAGACGCCCGGTGGCTCCGCGCTCGCGGCCTTCGACGGCGGCGTCCAGGTGCTCGGCGCCACGCTCGCCATCGCGGGGTTGGTCGCGCCCAAGAAGTTCGTCGTCTGGCAGGACAAGACCACGTCGATCTCGGTCACGCCGGCGTCGCCGGGGCCGATGGCGGCCGGCCTCGCGGTCACCCTCACCAACCTGTGACCGACATGAGACCAACCATCATCGCGCTCGTGCTCCTCGGCGGCTGCGCGGCTTCGCGTTCGAGCTTCGACTTCGAGCTCGGGACGGAGAAGGTCGCGTCGAGCGGGGCCGTCTCGGGGTCGGTCGACAACGCCGGGACCCTCGCGCTGCACGACGACGCGTGGGCGCTGGACATGTCGCTCCCGGGCCTGGGGTTCAGAGGCTGGGTGCCGCTCGGCGGAGGCGGAACCGACCTGACCATCATCAGCAAGACCAGCGGCGAGATCTACACGACCGCGGCGGGCGGAACGTGCCAGGTGCAGCTCGACCCCCACCAGTCGACCAACGGGAGCGTCGTCAGCGGCACCTTCATGTGCAGCGGCCTCTCCTCGAGCGACGGGACGAAACAGGTCGACGTCCCGAGCGGCGCCTTCCAGACGCAGATCGAGGACTCGGCGAACAACCCGACGCCGTCATGGCCGTGGCCCTAGCGGCGGGACTACTCTCGGTACGCCCGGTCCGATTCGAACGGACGACATTCGGCTTCGAAGGCCGACGCTCTATCCAGCTGAGCTACGGGCGCAGACGAGAGAGACGTAGCACGCGGGGGCGCCGGACGAAAAGCCCGCGCGGCGCACGACCCGCGCCGCGGGAAAAGAATGGTGGTAGCTTCGCGCCGTGGTGTTCCCCTTCCCCCGCAGCGACGGCCACGCGCGCAATGGCCGAGGGCGCAGGCGCGCGAGCATCGCCGCGGCGCCGTCGTTCGACGCTCCCGAGGTCTTCGGCCGCGTGGCCATCGGCAAGATCGCGCGCGCGCTGCCGCCCTTCGAGCGCCTCTACGCCCAGATCCGTTTCTCGATCCTGCGGCCTAAGCTGCTCAGCGTCATGGACCTCTTGCTGCCCGACAAGGGCCGCATCCTGGACGTCGGCTGCGGCTTCGGCCTCTTCGCCGCGTACTTCGGGCAGACGCACCCCGGCCGGTCCATCGTCGGCGTCGACCCGGACGCGCGCCGCGTCGCGATGGCCGAGCGCGTCGCGCGGTCGCTCGACCTCCGCAACCACCGCTTCGTCGCCACCGACGTGCGCACCGCCTCGCTCGAAGGGCCGTTCGACGCCGTCTACGTCCTGGACGTGATGCACCACATCCCCGCCGACGCGCAGCGCGGCGTGCTCGAGCGCCTGCACGATCTGCTCGCGCCGGGCGGCGTCCTCCTCATCAAGGACATCACCACCGAGCCGCACCACCAGCTCCTGTTCACCGAGGCGCTCGACCGGCTCATGGTCGGCATGAAGGAGCCGCTCGCGTACCGGCACCACCGCGCTTGGGGCGAGCTCCTGAGCGACATCGGCTTCCGCGTTCGCATCGTGCGCGTACCCGACGTGCTGCCGTACCCGCACGTCGTCATCTCGGCGACTCGTCCCCCGCGCCCCGTATGACGTCACGTAGTGGCGTGACATCACATCCGAGAAATCGGTCGTAGCGCAGCGCGTAAACGGTCGACTCAGGATTAACAACCGCCATGCGGGTGTTAGCTTGGCGTGCGTAGCGGGCTACTCACTCGCTGCCGGGGAGAGCTTCCATGACCGCGCTCAGGTATCTGTTTGCGTGGGCGAACGCGCCGTACACCGTCGCGGCGGGCGTGGCGATTCTCTTCGCGCTGCTGCAAGCGTCGGGCCTCCTCGGCCTGCTCGCGGGCGGTGGGGAGGATGCCGACGCGGATGGTGATCTCGACCACGACGTGGACGTCGATCACGACGTCGATGCAGATGCAGATGCGGAGGCCGACGGCGACCACGACCACGACGTCGATCAAGACGCCGGCGGTGAACGCGGCATCGGCGCGATCGTGTTCGGCACGCTCGGCCTCGGCAGGATCCCCTTCTCGCTGATCTGGCAGGCCTACGCGATCGTCTTCGCGATCACGGGCTTGGCGCTCAACGCGCGCTTCGCGGGCGCCGACGGGTCGGTGCCGCTGTGGACGCTCGCGGGGACGGTCCCCATCTCACTCCTGACCGGGTACGGATTCGTCGCCGCGCTCGCGCGCGTGCTCGGGCCCGTGCTGTCGTCGAAGGCGCAGGAGGCGACGAGCCGCGGCGAGCTGGTCGGCCAGATCGGCGTCGTCATCTCGTCGCGCGTGTCGAGCGAGTTCGGCGAGGTCCGCGTCAAGGACAAGAGCGGCCACGACCTGCGCGTCATCTGCAAGCTCGCCGCCGGAGTGCGAGCGCCGCTCGAGCACGAGCAGGTCGTCTTCGTCGAGTACGACGAGGCGAACGGGTTGTTCGTCTCGCCGCTCGAGTCATCGTTTCCCTCCGAACTCTCGCCTTCGGCTCGAGCGTGCGGCAGGGAGCGGGTCGAGCTCCCGCCGAGCGGGCGGCCGGCCGAGGACTCGGAAGAGCACGAAGAAGACGGCGGCAAGGGCGTCGAGCGCACCGGTTGACTCACCGCGCGTGGCTTGGCTTCTTGGCTCCAAACGACAGGGAGAAGGGAACATGTCCGGCATCGACACCAACATGATTGTCATCGGCGGTAGCATCGTCGGAGGGCTCGTCGTCCTCCTCACGATCTTCACGGTCCTCTCGCGCTTCTACCGGAGGTGCGGAGCCGACGAGGCGCTCGTGCGCACTGGATCGGGCGGCAACAAGGTGGTGATCGGCGGCGGCGTGCTCGTCTACCCGATCCTCCATCAGCTCCTGCGCGTCTCGCTGCGCTCGGTGAAGCTCTCCGTCGAGCGCTCGGCCAAGAACGCGCTCGTCACGGCGGACAAGATCAAGGCCAACGTCACGACGGAGCTCTACATCAAGGTGGAGCCCATCGCGGAGGACGTCCTCGCGGCGGCCCGCTCGTTCGGTGAGCGCAACCTCGACGAGCACGTCATCGCCGATCTCATCGAGGGCAAGCTCACCGACGCGCTCCGCAGCGTGGCGGCGAACCAGACCTTCATGGCGCTGCACGCCAACCGCAAGCAGTTCGCCGAGCGCATCCAGGAGGTGCTCAGCGAGGAGCTGAAGAAGAACGGCCTCACGCTCGAGAACGTCTCCATCACGGCGTTCGCGATGCTGCCCGTCAAGGACCTCGATCCGCAGGACGTCTTCGACGCCGAGGGCCTGCGCGCCATCACCGAGAGCGTGCAGACCAACCGCGAGATGACCAACCGCATCCAACGCGAGAAGGACAACCAGATCCAGGCGCAGAACGTCGACGCGCGCAAGAAGCAGCTCGGCATGGAGCAGGACCAGAAGCAGGCCGAGGCCGATCAAGCGCGCAAGGTGGCCGAGTACTCCGCGATTCAGGCCGCGGAGACGGCGAAGGCGGTCTACGTCCAGGAGCAGATGCGGGACCTCGCATCGCTCGAGAAGCAGCGGGCGGTCGAGACGGCGCGCATCGAGCAGGAGAAGGCGGTCGCGGTGGCGATGGCGTCCAAGCAGCGCGCCGAGCGCGAGGCGATGATCGAGGCCGAGAAGGGCCAGCAGGCGGCCGAGATCGCCAAGCAGCGGGTCATCGAGGCGGCCAACATCGAGAAGGAGAAGACCGTTCAGACGGCGGAGATCGATCGACAGAAGGTCATCGAGGCGAACACGATCGACAAGGAGAAGGCCGTCGAGGTCGCGCGCATCGGCAAGCAGATCGCCATCACCCAGAGCGAGGAGCAAGAAGCTCGCGCCGCCGCGGCCAAGGCGCTCGCCGTCGCCGAGGAAGAGAAGGCGAAGCAGACGATCATCACCGTCGAGACGACGGCCAAGGCCGAGCGCGAGAAGGCCATGCAGGTCATCGCCGCGCAGGCCGAGGCCGAGGTGAAGAAGGCGCTCGCCGAGGCCGCCGCCGCGCAGAAGCGCATCGAGGCGGAGGCGAAGGCGGTCGCTGCCGAGAAGGAGGCCGCGGCCACGGTGCTCCTCGCCAACGCGATGGCGCAGCGCGGCGAGGCCGAGGCGCAGGTGCGGCGCAAGCTGCTCGACGCCGAGAACGCGATGTCGTCGCGCGTCGTCATGCGCGACATCGTCCTCAAGGCGCTCGAGGTCGGCCCGGAGATCGCGCGCGAGCTGATGGCGCCCGCCAAGGCCATCACCGAGATCAAGGTGCTGCAGACCAGCGGAATGGGCGGCGCGATGAACGGCAACGGGGCCAACGGCGCGCCCGCGCTGGGCGTCATGTCGCCGGTGCTCAAGACCATCCTCGAGGCCGGCGCCGCCTACCCGCTCCTGCGCGAGCTCATGAGCTTCGCGCAGGTCGACAAGACCAAGCTGAGCGACACGGCCAGGACCGCGCTCGCCGACCTCGGCACCGAGCTGGCGAACGTGGTCAAGCCCGACTCGGTGCCGCCCGTTCTCGAGCCGGAGCCCGTCACGAACCGTCCCGGTCACACCATCGAGGTCAAAGAGGCCTCCCATGACAACGCGGAGTGAAGTCAAGAACGGCAACGGTCACACCAAGGCAAGGGCGATGGATGTCGGCGCCTTGGGTGGCCTCGCCGCGCTGGTCTTGAGCGGCGCTCAGGGAAACGGTCTCGACGCTTCCTACACGTCGCTCAAGAAGGCCCTGCGCGACGGCGTGGCGCGCGATCCGCTCGACGCGCTCGTCGTCACGGTGCTCGGCGGCTCGTTTCTGTTCTACCTCGCCGAGAAGGACGAGAACCCGAAGGTCACCACCTTCTGGGACGCCCTCGTCTTCATCTCCACGTGCCTGTCGGTCGGCTACGCCGATATCTTCGCGCGCACCAAGGCGGGGCAGGCCATCGCCACCGCGATCATGACCGTGGGCCCGGCGATGGCCGCCAAGGCGCTCGACCCTCCCACGGCGGATGCGCCCGCGCCGGCGAACGACGCGTCGCTCGCGGTGCAGAAGGCCATCGTGGACAAGCTCGACGCGATCTTGAGCGAGCTGAAGAAGAAGTAGGGGAAGAGAGGGGGTGGCCCCTCCCCGCGCGTACTCGCCGCCGTGCTCGCTCGTGCTCGGCCTCCGCAAACGTATGTAGTGTACACGCGTCGGCCTGCGCGCGAGCTTCGTGTGACATTCACCAGCGCTGGTGAACGCGATCACCAGCGCTGATGAACGGACCAAGTCTGGACCACCGCGTGACCCGCGCGGTCCGGTCATCGACGGAGTCTATCAAGGATGTTTCAGGATCACGCGGTCGACGGCGATCTTGAAGTAGGACGAGTACGCGGCCGGAGGCAGGCACAAGGTGTAGGGCGACACCGTCGCGTTGTTCTTGTCCTTGCACGAGGCGACGTGGTGCGTGGAGTTCAAGCCGAAGGTGTACGGGCCTCCGGCGCCCGCGGGCGTCGCGTCGGGGTTGACCTGATCGGGCTGGGTCGCCTTGACGATGGTGATGATCGAGTAAGTGCAGCCGCCGACGAGGACGTCGAGCATCGAGTTCGTGCTGTTGTAGTTGGTGCAGTAGCTCAACAGTTGCGACGGAATGGGCGTCGCCGCGAGGCTCGCTGCCGTGACGTCCCCGCACAGCTGCCCTGTCGGCGTGGTGTTGCTCCCGCCGCCGGTGGGGAAGCTCGTGAGCGCTGGATCGAGATTCTCGCTCGCGAGGTGGCCGGGCGAGGTTCCGGTGGAGACCGTCGGAGTCGTCGCCGGCGTCCCGATGGGGAGCTTCAGCGACACCGCGGAGATGTCGAGCATCGAGGTGCCGAACGCCGACATCCAGACGTGCCCACCCGATGCGCTGAGGACACCGCCCGTGAAGGTGCCCACCGATTCTTTGGCGGTGGGCGTGTAGGACGGCGAGGCGCCTGCGGTGGTGGTGTCCAGCGTGTACCACCAGTCGAGGTCCGAGTTGCCGTTGAAGCTGCCGGTGTACGGCACGACCGTGCCGTTGTAGCTGCCGACGCTCGTCGTCCCGGATTGGCCGGTGAGGTCGGTGATGCCGAAGTACTTGAAGAGGACGTTGAGCGTCCCCGCCGTGACCGCCGAGTCGATGTCGCCCTGGAAGGTCGATTGGGCCGCGGAGCCAATGGCTTCGAGGAGCGCGTCGTGGGTGCAGAAGGTGTCGGTCGTCCACTGCAGCGTGATATTGGTGGCGCGCGTCTCCTGCTCGAAGTGGCACGTCGAATCGCAACCGTCCAGGTCCACCAGGTTGCCGTCGTCGCACTCTTCGGTGCCGTCGCGCACGCCGTCGCCGCAGACCGGGTTGCTGTCCACGGTGGCATCCGCGGCGCCAGTATCGGCTGCGCCCGTGTCCACGACGCCCGTGTCCACGACGCCCGTATCGATCACGCCCGTGTCCGTGGTGCCCGTGTCCACGACGCCCGTATCGATCACGCCCGTGTCCGTGGCGCCTGTATCCGTCGCGCCCGTGTCCGTCCCTCCGGCATCGCCCGTGTCCGGAGCTTCGGTGTCCGCCATTGCGGTATCGCCGGCCGCATCCTGGACGGTGCCATCCATTCCCCCGCTGTCGGCGCCCGGCGCGTCCGGTCCGCCGGTGGCGTCGGAGCTGGCTTCTGCAGCGCCATCCGCGACGTTGCTGTCGCCGCTTCCGCAGGCCACCAAGGCGTTGGGGCCAATCCCGAGAGCCACCAGCACAACCCATCCGAGCCGCCGACCATGCGCAGTCATCGTCCACACCTCCCGAGCCGACGAGCCCCCCGCAATGCGACAGAAGAAGAGTACGGCAGTTCCTGCACGACCGCCAACGAAGGCTGCAGCTGGGAGCCGCGTGAGGTCGGGAACTGTGGGTGAGGGTGGAGATCCGGGCTAGATTCCGGGGACGCTCGATTCGAGGCGGCGCGCGATGCGCCCCTCGAGCGCCTGGGCCCCGATGCCGAGCGACGCCGCCGGACGAGCGGGAGCGCCCGCTTCTACTTGCCGAGCGCGCGCTCCACGAGCGGGATGCGGTCCTGCCCCCAGAACAGCTCATTGTCGTCCACGATCCACGTCGGCGCGCCGAAGACGCCGCGCTCGACCGCCTTGTTCGTCGCGTCGATGAGCGCCTGCTTGATCGCCGGGTCCTGCGTGCGCGCGAGCACCTCGTCGGCGCCTTCGCCGATCAGCTCGCGCAGCACGGCCTCGTCGCTGATGTCGCGGTCCTCGGCCCAGTAGGCGCGGTAGGTCTTCTCCCGAAACGCGCCGCGCCGGCCCTCGGGCAGCGCGAGCCAGACGCGCATCGCCTTGAGCGAGTTCATCGGAAAGCGCGACGGGAACTTGAAGGGCACGCCCCAGAGCTCGGCCCACCTGCCGAGGTCCTCGTAGGTGTGCTTCTGCTTCGGCTGGCTCCACGTCAGCACCGGCGCGTCGACCTGACCGATGGCGCGGAAGACGCCGCCGAGCAGCATGGGCCGCCACACCAGGGTGGCGCCGGTTCGCTTGGCGAGCGCCTCGGCCTGCGTCGAGCCGAGGTACGAGTACGGCGAGGAGAAGTCCCAGTAGATCTCGAGGGTGTGCTTCATTGCTTTTTCGATCTAGAGGCGTCCGCGCGTCGCGTCGAGGCGCAGCTTCCAGACGACGCCCACCGCCTCGGCGAAGATGCGGCGGTTCATCTTGGAGTGGCCGGCGCGCCGATCCACAAAGACGATGGGCACCTCGACGATGTTCATGCCCTTGAGGTGCGCGCGGTAGGTCGTCTCGATCTGGAACGAGTACCCGTTCGACCGCACCGACCCGAGGTCGATCGCCTCGAGCGCGCGCCGCGTGTAGGCCTTGTAGCCGCTCGTGAGGTCGCGGATGGGCAGGCCGAGGATGGTGCGCGAGTAGAGCGAGCCCCCCTTGCTGATGAAGTGCCGGCCGGGGCCCCAGCCCTCCACGCCTCCGCCCGGGACGTTGCGCGACCCGATGACGACGTCGGCGCCGCTCTCGAGCGCGCGGAAGAAATCCGGCAGGTAGCGGACGTCGTGCGACAGGTCCGCGTCCATCTCGAAGAACCAGTCGTAGCCGTGCGAAAAGCCCCAGCGGAACGCGTCGACGTACGCGGTGCCGAGGCCGAGCTTGCCGGGGCGGTGCGTCACGTGGACGTGCGGGTCGCGCGCGGCGATCTCGTCGGCCAGGGCGCCCGTGCCGTCGGGCGAGGCGTCGTCGACCACCATGATGTCGGCCTCGGGGGCCGCCTCGCGCACGCCCGCGATGAAGCGCGGGAGGTTGTCGCGTTCGTTGTAGGTCGGGGTGGCGACGAGCGTCTTCTGCACCGGTTGAGCCCAACTAAGCGCAAAGTCCACTCAATCGCAATAGAAGCGAAATGGCGCCTGGTCCGCAGCCTCGCGCGGAGCGACAGCTCGGACCAAACGTTGATAGACTGGCCGAGTGGTGAGCAAAGGCGAGCCCGAGCTCGAGATGGAGGCGCAGCGACGCGCCCTGAAGCCCTCGCGCGACGCGGCTCCCCGCGAGGATCTGCGGGCGCGCGTCGCCGAGCTCGAGGATCTGCTCGCCCGTCAGACCCGCATCACTTCGGCGCTCCGCGAGGTCGGCCTCGCCCTCGGCACCGCCCACGACCTCGATCAGGTCCTCGAGCTCATCCTCGTCAAGATCACCGAGGCGGTCGACGCGGATCGCGCCACGCTCTACCTGCTCGACGAGGCGCGCGGCGAGCTGGTCTCGCGAATCGTCCAGGGGAGCGAGGTGCGCGCGATCCGTCTCAGGGTCGGCGAGGGGATCGCCGGGCACGTGGTGCGCAGCGGCAAGGCCCAGGTGGTGAACGACGCCTACAAGGACGCGCGCTTCTCGGCGCAGTGGGACGTGCTCACTGGCTACCGCACGCGCACCATCCTCGCCGCGCCGCTCAAGAACCACCTCGGCAAGATCATCGGCGTCGTGCAGGTGCTCAACAAGAAGAGCGGCGTCTTCACCGACGACGACGCCGCCATCCTCGCCGCGATCGCCACGCAGGCGGCGGTCACCATCGACAACTCCCGCCTCTTTCTCGAGACCGTGCAGAAGAACATGCAGCTGGTCGAGACGAAGGAGCAGCTCTTGCACCGCGTGCGCGATCTGAAGCTGCTCTTCTCGCTCGAGAGCGCGATGGCGCGCGCGCACTCGCTCGAGGAGCTGTTCATGGCGGTGCTCGGCGAAGCGATGCGCTCCTGCGAGGCTCGAGCAGCGGCCGTCGCGCTGCGCGAGGCCGAGGGAGAGACCGTGAACCTGTACCTGGTCGACGACAAGCACCGGAAGCTCCGGCGCTTCCCGATCCGCGAGGGGCAGGGGATCATCGGCTGGTCGATGTCGCACGGCGAGGTGGTGCTCTCGGGCGACGCCCCCGAGGACGAGCGCACCGACCACGCCCTCGACGAGAGCGTCGGCTTCGAGGCGCACACCGCGCTGGCGGTCCCGCTCGAGGGCGAGGAGCGCAGCACGATGGGCGCCATCGCCCTCTACAACAAGCGCGATCGTCGCGGTTTCTCCGGCGAGGACCGCTCGCTGCTCGAGCTCATCGCCGCCAACGCCTCGACGGCGATCCGGCTGCAGATGGCGCGCGAGCAGCACGAACGCGAGGAGCGCCTGACGACGATCGGCCGGCTGCTCTCCGCGGTCATCCACGACCTCAAGACGCCGCTGACGGTGATCAGCGGCTACATGCAGCTGATGCAGAACACCGAGTCGAAGAAGAAGCGCGCCGCGTACGCCGAGGCGGCGCTGAAGCAGTTCGACCACATCAGCGCGATGCAGCGCGAGGTCCTCGAGTTCGCGCGCGGCGAGCGGTCGGTGCTGCTGCGCAAGGTGTACCTGCAGAAGTTCTTCGACGACGCGCGCGCGCAGATCGAGCCGCAGCTGCGGCGCGAGGGCATCGATCTCGAGATCGAGCTCCACGACAAGGGCACGGCGCGCTTCGACGAGGGCAAGCTGCTGCGCGCGGTCCACAACCTGGCGCTCAACGCCCAGCAGGCGATGGGGCCGCGGGGCGGCGGCACCTTCTCGATCCGCGTGACGCGGGCGCACAAGGGAGAGCCCAACGAGGAGCTGGTGATCACCTTCTCCGACACGGGCCCCGGCATCCCGAAGGAGATCGAGCACCGCCTGTTCCGCTCGTTCGTCACGGCCGGCAAGAAGGGCGGCACCGGGCTGGGCCTGGCGATCGTGAAGAAGATCGCCGACGACCACGGCGGCTCGATCAGCGTGAGCTCGAGCAAGCGCGGCGCCACCTTCGAGCTGCGGCTGCCGCAGGCCCAATGATGCGGCGGGCAATCGCGGCCGCGGGCCTGATCTTCCTCGCGACCGCGGCGAGGGCGGACGGGCTCTTGCCGCCGTGGTCCGATCCGACGGACGTGCCGCTGCCGGCGAGCGCGCGGTCGGTGGTGGCGAAGAGAGCGGACACCGCGATCTCGCCGATTCCCGGGCACCCCGAGCTCAAGCGCGGCACCACGCTTCCCGACGCGCGACTGCCGCTCTACGGATCGCGGCGGGCCGCGGGGTGCGAGGGGCGCTGGCTCCACGTCGGGCCGGCGGCGTGGCTCTGCTCCGATCTCGCCGAGCTGTCGGCAGAAGCGCCGAACGACCAGCCGACGCCGATCGCGTCCGACGGCCTGCCGTACCGGTACTACTTCGTCGGCAGGAACGGGGCGTCGGGCTACGGAAGCCTCGAGCGAGCCGGCGACGAGGCGCCGGACGAGGAGCTCGATCCGGGCTTCGCGGTGGCGACCACCGAGCAGCGCTCGGCCAAAGGCCAGACGTGGGTGCGCACGCGCCACGGGACGTGGATCTCCACGAGCGAGCTCGGCGCCGCGCGCCCGAGCGGCTTCGCCGGTCAGATGGTCGGAGCCTCCGGCCTCGACTTCGGCTGGGCGCTCCGCGACAAGGTCGGCGTGTATTCTGCACCCGGATCCGCCGGCAAGCCGGTCCGCGTCCTCGGCCGCTTCGAGGTGGTGCCGTGGCGCGAGGAGAAGGTGGTTCCCGGGGGGACGATGGTGCGCATCTCGGAGGACGGCGTGACGCCGGCGGCGTGGGTGGACGGGCGAAGCGTCGCGCACCCCACCGCGAGCGAGCCCCCGCCCGAGGTCGGGGGCGTCGACGAGCGGTGGATCGACGTGGACCTCGCCTCGCAGACGCTGGTCGCCTACGAGGGCAAGCGCCCGGTCTTCGCCACCCTCGTCTCGAGCGGGCGCGGGACGAGCGTCCCGCCGGGCGTGCCCCCGGGCGGCCCCGGCGACGTCTCGACGCACAAGGGGACGTTCCGCATCTGGGTGAAGCTGCTCACGAGCACCATGGACAACCTCGAGTCTCCCCAGGAGGACGCCAGCCCCGCGGCCGAGGGGGTTCGCTACTCGATGGAAGACGTGCCCTACGTGCAATTCTTCGACAAGGCTGTCGGCCTGCACGGCGTCTTCTGGCACGGCGACTTCGGTCACAGGCGCAGCCACGGGTGCGTCAACCTCGCGCCCCGTGACGCGGCGTGGCTGTTCGGCTTCACCTCTCCGCACCTACCGCCTGGTTTCGCCGCGATACTGCCCTCTCGCCTCGATCCGGGGACCGTCGTCCGAGTCCGGTGATTGTCGGTTGTGATTTTGCTCGTAAGCGGCTAAACACCGCGCACTCCGCACTCTACGAGGAAACCGCGATGCCTACGTCCTTCCGCGCCGCGCTCTTTGCGCTCGCCCCCGTCGCTTTCACTTTCGCTGTGGCTTGCAGCGACAACAACAACGTGCCCGCTCAGGATGCCGGCAAGCAGGAGTGCCCGACGACGATCGCGCAGGCGACCGCTTCGACGACCACCTGCCAGGTGCAGAACACGATCTGCGTCGTCGGCTTCCCCTGCACGCCGGTCTACCAGCAGGCGACCTGCACCTGCGACACGACGGCGGGCTGGTCGTGCATCCTGTCGAACGGCAAGGCCGTCGCCCCGGACACGACGGACACCGCGCCCCTCTGCCAGGCCGTCGGCGGCACCAACCCCGAGCAGTGCCCGACCACGCCGGCCGCCGGTGACGGCGTCGCGTGCCACACCTCCGGCCAGATTTGCTACTACAGCGGCCTCAAGTGCACGGGCGACGTCGTCGCGCACATCGACACGTGCCAGTGCGTCGCCAACGCGGCGGGCGATGCCGGCCTGTCATGGGCGTGCGAAACCACCGTCTGCCCCTGATGGACGTCGGCGCCGCCGCATCGCGGCGCCGGCCGGGGAGCAGGTAAGCCATGGTGTCGGTCCTCACCGCAGTCCGTGATCTCGGACGGCTGCGTGAGATCTCGACCGTCCTGGCACGCCATGGCTTCGGCGAGATCGTCAGCCGCGCGGGGCTGGCGCGCCGCAAGAAGGAAAAGGAAAAGAAAGAGGAGGACGAGAGCGTCCCCGAGATCGGCGAGGGCGAGCTCGCCAAGGGCGAGGAGGAGCGCGCCCGCATCTCGACGCCGGTGCGAATCCGCATGGTCGCTCAAGACCTCGGGCCGAGCTTCATCAAGCTCGGGCAGATCGCCTCCACGCGCACGGACGTCATCCCGCCGGACATCATCGCCGAGCTGAAGAAGCTGCAGGACGACGTCCCCGCGGTGCCCTTCGCCGACATCAAGACGCAGGTCGAGCAGAGCCTCGGCGCGCCCATCTCGCAGCTCTTCGTGCGCTTCGACGAGAAGCCGCTCGCGAGCGCGTCGATCGGGCAGGTGCACCGCGCCCGCCTGAAGACGGACGAAGGCGAGGTCGAGGTCGTGGTGAAGGTGCAGCGGCCGGGCGTCGGGGCGGTCGTGCAGCGCGACCTCGAGCTGCTCCACATGATGGCCGCCGCCCTCGAGCGCGCCATCCCCGAGACGCGCATCTACTCGCCCATCGGGCTGGTCAACCAGTTCGACCGCTCCATCACGAGCGAGCTCAACTTCCTCGTCGAGGCCGACCACTGCGAGCGCTTCGCCCGCAACTTCGAGGGCCACCCCGAGGTGCGCTTCCCGAAGATCTACCGCTCCGTCTCGTCCAAGCACGTCCTCGTCCAGGAGTTCTTCGACGGCCGCCGGATCTCGCAAGTGTCTCCGGAGGCGGGAAAGAAGCTCGCCAAGGCCGCCACCGGCGTGATCATCAAGATGATCTTCGAGGACGGCTTCTTCCACGCCGATCCGCACCCGGGCAACATCATCATCCTGGGATCGGACGAGGAGCCCGTCATCGGCCTCATCGACACCGGCATGGTGGGGCGCCTCAGCCAGGAGCCGCGCGAGCGCACGATCGACCTCATGATCGCCGCCGCCCGCAAGGACACCTACGGCGTCGCCGACGCGCTCTACCAGGTCGCCCGGCCGACGAAGAAGGTCGACATGCGCGAGTACCGCGCCGAGGTGTCGGTCCTCGCGGAGAAGTACCTCGGGCGGCCGCTCAAGGAGATCGATCTCTCGGCGATGATCCGGGATCTCGTGCAGGGCGCGATGAAGTACGGCCTCGAGATCCCCACGGACTTCCTGCTCGTCGGCAAGGCGCTGATGACGGTGGAGGTCATCGGCAAGCAGCTCGACCCCGATCTCGACGTCTTCGGCGAGGCGCAACCCTACTTTCTGGATCTCCTTCGCAAGCGCTACTCGCCCGACCGGCTCGGCATGGAGCTCTGGCGCGGCGTCGAGCAGCTGTCGCGCGCCGGCTGGGAGATGCCCATCCAGCTGCGCGAGGTGCTCGACGACCTGCGCAGCGGCCGGCTCACCGTCCGCATGGCGGATCCGGCGATGCCGTTCGCGGTCGATCGCATCGGGCGGCGCCTCTTCTCCGGCATCGTCTCCGCGGGCCTCTTCCTGGCCGGCGCCCACCTGCTTTCCGGCACGCGCCACCCGGTGCTCGGCTGGACGCTCGTCGTGTCCGGCGCCGCGCTCCTCGTGCTGCACTGGATGGCGGACTCGCTGCGCAAGCCCAAGGCCTGAAGGATGAATTTCGGTTCGCTCTTCCTGCGCAAGCACGAGC
The DNA here is from genome assembly GCA_035470765.1 of Polyangiaceae bacterium. Classification (GTDB taxonomy): domain Bacteria; phylum Myxococcota_A; class Polyangia; order Polyangiales; family Polyangiaceae; genus DASXHD01. The sequence goes on from DATIQP010000501.1 coordinate 16,847, forward strand.
ACGAGCACGAGCCGGACGCCGAGCACGAGGGCGGCCATGCCCTCTCGCGCACCCTCACGGCGACCGATCTCACGCTGCTCGGCATCGGCGCCATCATCGGCGCGGGCCTGTTCTCCAGCATCAAAGAGATGATCGTCGGCCGCTTCGACGCCGAGGGCCACCTGATGATGCACGGCGCCGGCCCGGCCGTGATGCTCTCCTACGTCCTGACGGCCGTCGCGTGCGGGCTCGCCGCGCTCTGCTACGCGGAGGTCGCGGCCATGGTGCCGGTCTCGGGCAGCGCCTACTCGTACTCGTACGCGGCCTTCGGCGAGCTCGTCGCCTGGATCATCGGCTGGGACCTCATCATCGAGTACGCGATCGGCAACATCTACGTCGCGCAGAGCTGGGGCGACTACTTCCAGACGTTCCTGCACGGCCTCACGGGCTGGCAGCTCCCTCTGTGGCTCACCAAGGACGTGCAGACGGCCGCCGCGCTGGCCAGGGCCCCGGAGAACGCGGGCGTCTGGTTCCCGCACGTCGCCGGTCACGTCGTCGCGTTCAACCTCCCCGCCTTCGCCATCACGATGTTGCTCACGCTGCTGCTGTTCGTGGGCATCAAGGAGAGCGCGCGCGCCAACGCGGTCATGGTGCTGCTCAAGCTGGGCCTCGTCGGCATCTTCATCGTGCTCGGCGTCCGCACGATCCTCCACAAGGGCGAAGCGAACTGGAAGCCCTTCGCGCCCAACGGCTTCAAGGGCATCTGGCAGGGCGCCGCCCTCGGCTTCTTCAGCTACATCGGCTTCGACGCGGTCTCGACGGCGGGCGAGGAGTGCAAGAACCCGCAGCGCGATCTCCCGCGCGGCCTCATCTGGTCGCTCGTCATCTGCACGGTGCTCTACATCCTGACCGCCGCGACGCTCACCGGCGTCGTGCCCATCGGCGAGATGACGACGAACGACCCGCTCGCGAAGGCC
>DATIQP010000502.1:0-8452 GCA_035470765.1 Polyangiaceae bacterium
AACGGCGTGCCCCTCACCCTCGACCCCGAGGGCAAAGACCCGCGGCCGCTCGACGCGCCGACCCACTTCCTCTACTCGGACCACGGCGACGCGACCGGCGCGCGCTGTCCGATCGGCTCGCACGTCCGCCGGACCAACCCGCGCGACACGACGCTCCCCGAGCCGCACGACGAGGCGCTCAGCGGCGATCCACGCGACCCGCAGACGCGCGAGAACCGGCTCCGGCTCACGAACCGCCGCCGTCTGCTCCGCCGCGGGCGCATCTACCAGGACGCGGCGACGGGCGAGAAGGGGCTGTTCTTCTTGTGCTTCAACGGCAACCTCCGCCGCCAGTTCGAGTTCGTGCAGTCGATGTGGGCGGGCAACCCGAACTTCGCCGGCCTCGAGCGCGATCCCGATCCGCTCCTCGGCGTGGGGCGAAGGTATCCGTACGCGGCCAGCCAGTTCACGGTGCAAGGCAGCGCCCACCAGCCGCCGCAGGCGATCGACGGCCTCCACCGATTCGTCGAGACCCGCGGCGGCGCGTACTTCTTCATGCCCGGCAAGCGTTCGCTCCGGTTCCTCGCGCGCGGCGCGGCGCCGGTCGAGGTCGCCGCGGCCGGCGAGGAGGACGACGCGCGAGCCTCCGCGACGCTCCACGCGGACAAGGTCGCGCGGCAGTTCGAGGCGCAGGCCTCTCCGAGGCACGCCGTCCGCGGCTTCCACGTGAAGAGCCACGGCATCCTCCGCGCGAAGGTCACCGTCCGCGACGATCTCCCGCGCGCGTATCGCCACGGGATCTTCGCCAGTCCCGGCGCGACGTACGACGCGTGGGTACGCGTCTCGAGCTCGGCGTTCGGCAACAACCCCGACACGAAGAGCGACGTCCACGGCATCGCGATCAAGTGCATGGGCGTGAGCGGCGCGCGCGCGCCCGGCGGGTTCGAGCGGCAGACGCAGGACTTCCTGCTGATCGACTCGCCGTACTTGATGGTCGGCACGATCGCCCAGGCGCTCGCGTTCGATCGCGCGAGCCTCGCCGGCGCGGGGGCATTCGGCTGGCACCTCCTCACGCACCCCGGCGAGCTCCGGCGCGTGCTCGCGATGTTGAAGAAGCCGCTTCACCCGCTCGCGGGCACGTTCTCGAGCGTCGCCCCGTTTCGTCTCGGCCCGACCAAGGTCGTGCGCTGGGGCCTGCGCACCGCCGCGGGCGTGGAGCTCGTCAGCGTCGCGCCGGGCGCGAACCACCTGCGCGACGCCCTCCGCGAGCAGCTCGAGCGAGACGAACGCATTCCGCTCGAGCTCTGCGTCGAGGTGCGCGGCGCGGGCGTGCAACCGATCGACGATGGGAGCGTCGACTGGAGGGGCTCGGTCGAGCGCATCGCGGACGTCGTCCTGCTTCGCGACGGCTTCGGCACGCCCGAGCAGGAGGCGCTCGGCGAGGCGATGTCGTTCAACCCGTGGAACGCGCTCGAGGCGCATCACCCCCTCGGGAACCTGAACCGCGCCCGCAGGCTCGTGTACCGCGCCGTCTACGCGAAGCGGACCGCGCTCGACGGACGGCAGGCGTTCGAGCCCGAGCCCGAAGAAGAGGTCGCGGAGGCTCAGGCCGGCTGAATCTTGCCGTCTCGTGGGGGCCAGGGTGCACGCTGTCAGGCTCGGGCAGGCCGAGTAGTCTGACACGGGATGGACCTCCGCCTGCGCACCCTCCGGGAGCTCGACTCGCGAGCCGTCCCGTTGCCCCACGGCACCGAGGTCGTGACACGCGTGGACCGCATTGTCGGGGAACGCCGGGTGCCGCAGGGCTCGGTCGGACGCGTGACGAAGGTCGACGGGGAGGAGCTCGACGTGACCATCGTCGGCGTGGGCGTGGTGCGCTACGCACGGGGTGAGCTGTCGCCTCGGCGAGTCGGACAAGTGCTCTTCGCTCAGCGGCGTGCCGACACGTGGAACGCGCTGCGGCCTTGTGTGGTGCTCGAGACGACCGTCGGCTCGCACGCGTGGGGGCTCTCCGACGAGGCGTCCGACGTCGATCACCGAGGCGTGTTCGCCCTTCCATTTCCGTGGGCCCAGGGGCTCGTCACCCCGCCCGAGGATCTGGTGAGCGCCGACGGGAGCGCCACGTACTGGGCCGCCGGCAAGGCCATCCGGCAGGCGCTTCGTGCCGACCCGAACACCCTCGAGATGCTCTTCCTCCCGAGCGCGAAGCCGCTCGACCCCATCGGCGAGTGGCTCCTTGCCGACCGCGAGGCGTTCGTCTCGGTGGAGATCTACGGCACGTTCGGACGCTACGCGCTCGGCCAGCTTCGCCGTCTCGAGCAGGGGCTGCGCCTCGCCGAACATCGCGCGATCGTCCTCGAGTGGTTGCGCGCCGACCCGACGCTTACGCTCGACGCGGTCGCGGAGAAGCTCGCCCGAGCGTCGACACGCGCGATGCCTTCGGAGGCCGACCGCATCCACCAGGCCAAGCAGTACATCAAGCAGCTCTATCGCTCGCTCGCCGACCAAGGGCTGCTCGATGCCAACGAGTTCGCCGCGCTCGTGCGGTTCGCGCGAGACAAGTCGGCCGACTTCGAGTTGCCGCGCGAGCTGCGGCCCAAGAACGCCTACAACCTCCTTCGCCTGCTGGCGACGGCGGCGCGATGGCTACGAGAGGGAACGCCCACGTTCGAGGTCGAGGGCGATCTCCGTGAGCGCCTGCTCGCCATCAAGAGGGGTGAGGTAGCGTTGAGCGCCGTCCTCGCGGAAGCCGAGGCCATGGCTCCCGAGCTGGAGCGCGCCCGCGACGCATCCGCGTTGCCGAAGCGACCCGACGTAGCGCGCGCGGACGCGCTGTTGCGCCGCATCGGGGAGGAGCTGGCGCGCCGTTGGGTGTCGGGGGCGCCCGGTCCGTTTGGCAAGGACGCGCCGCAACCGCCGGAGGTCGCGTGGGCCGAATGAAGCCCGCGGAAAGCGTCGACGACGTTCTCACTGCCGAGCAGCGCGCGGTCATGGCGCGCGTGCTCGCCGAGGAGGCGTCGCGCCGCGAGCATATCGTCGTCTACTTGAGCGGCGCGCACGCCTACGGCTTCCCTTCCCCCGACAGCGACCTCGACCTGAAGGCCATCCACATCGCGAAGACAGCCGACCTCCTCGGCTTCGACGTGCCTCCTCCCACGTCGGACCGCGCCGAGATCATCGACGGCGTCGAGATCGACTACACGTCGAACGAGCTGGCGCACGCGCTCCTCGGCATCCTGTCGGGCAACGGCAACTTCCTCGAGCGCGTCCTCGGGCGCATGACCGCGACGGCGTCCCCCGTGCTCGACGAGGTTCGACCCCTCGCCCGGCGAGCGCTGAGCCGTCGCGTGCACCGGCACTACCGCGGTTTCGCGCAGAACCAGCTTCGCTTCCTGGAGCAGGAGCCGACAGCCAAGAAGCTGCTCTACGTGCTGCGGACGGCGACCACGGGAATCCATTTGCTCTCGGCGGGCGAGCTCGAGCCCGACCTCACGCGGCTGATGGACCGCTACGACCTCGCGGACGCCGCGGAGCTCGTCGAACGGAAGCGCGCCGGTGAGCGCGTAGGCCTCGACCCTGCCCTCCTCGAAGCGTGGCGCCCGCGCATCGACGCCCTGTTCGCGCGACTCGACGCAGCACTCGAGACCAGCCCGCTGCCCGAGGCGCCCCCGAACGAGCGAGAGCTCCGGGAGTGGTTGATGGCCGTTCGCCGAGCGAGGTTCGCGTGACGGCTGGCGGCTGCCTGCGACTGCGGTTCTACGACGACGGCGACGGAACCGGGAAGCTCGTTGCACGCGCGGAGGCGAACGGATTCGGCGGCGAGGGCGGCGCGTACTTCGACAAGCGTGAGGTCGAGGACTTCGCGACCAAGCTCGGGGCCTTCCCCCTGCCCGAACGCACGGCCATCGCCGGCGGGTTCTACAGCAAGGAAAGGCCGGGAGAGCTCGGGCAAGTGCACCTAGCCATCGACTGCTATCCGATCGACGCCAAGGGCCATCTGGGACTACGGGTGCGCATGTCCACGGAGCGCTGGGCCGCCACGCGACCCGACTCGCAACATTCCGTCGCGCTCGAGATACTCACCACGTACGCGCCTCTCAGGCGGTTCAGTCACGCTCTTGTAGCCCTCCTGCGCGGCGACGCGGAGGAGGCGATTCTCGAAGGTGAGTGAGCGGGGCTGCCCCGGCGCTCCGCGGAGCCGGCCTCGCCTGAGTCAACGAATGGAGCGCCGAGACTCTGATCGCGGAGCACCGGCTCGCTCGCGTGCTGCACGATTGGTCGCCTCCGCTCCCCGGCCTCTGCCTCTAGTCTAGCGGTGCAGCGAGACGGGAATGTCGGCCATCCGGGATCGCAGCCACTCGCCGAGCCCTTTGCCTTGCGGGTCGAAGCGCGTGGAGGACATCACGCCTTCGCCGAGCAGCCCTTCCACGACGAAGTTCATCGCGTGGACGTTGGGCAGGACGTGCCGCGTGACGCGCAGGCCCGCGGTCTCCGGCAACAGCCTCTCGAGCATGGCGACGTCGAGCGTTCGTTCGAGCCAGCGGAAGCCGGCGTCGCTGCGCGCCCACACGCCGATGTTCGCCGTGCCGCCCTTGTCGCCGCTGCGGGCGCCCATGATCCGCCCGAGCGGCGCGCGCACGGTGGGCTCGCTCGCCGCATCCGGGGCCGCACGCGCCTCGCGCGGTGCACCCGCTACCGCCTCGAGCGCGCGTGTCTCGTCGCTGGGGGCGATGGCGACGCGGCGGCCGTCGGGAAGGACCGCGACGTGGGCGACCTCGGAAGCGTCGACGAACGCCGCCGTGTACACACCGTACGGCGACGCGTCACCAGGCGGCGCGGTCGAGAAGAAGCCGGGGTAGCTCGAGACGGCGAGCTCCACCGCGGCGCCGGAGAAGCGCCGGCCGACGACCGCGGCGTCGGGATCCTTCGCGACGACCCGCAAGGTCGCGGCCGCGCGCGCCTCGTCGTCCGCGTCCTCGCGATCGGTCCGGCTCAGGATCCATTCGAGCTTGCTCGGCGGGACGTCGAGCGCCGCCTCGAGCTGCTCGCGGGCGAGCGCGGCCTTCGCCTCGATGTCGAGACCGACGAGCACGAACGTCGCCTCGTTCCGAAAGCCGCCGAGGCGGTTCAGGCAGACCTTCAGCGTCTTCGGGGGAGGCTCGCCACGCACGCCGCGGACGCGCACGCGATCCGGGCCCTCTTGCGCGAGCACGATGGTGTCGAAGCGCGTCGTGACGTCGGGGCCGGCGTAGCGGGCACCTGCAATCTCGTAGACGAGCTGCGCCGTGACGGTGTCGACGGTGACCGCACCGCCGGTGCCTGGGTGCTTCGTGATCACGGAGGACCCGTCGCTTTCGATCTCGGCGATCGGGAACCCCGGCCTTCCGAGCTCGATCTCCGTGAAGAACGCGAAATTTCCGCCCGTCGCCTGCGCCCCGCACTCGAGGACGTGCCCGGCGACGGTGGCACCCGCGAGCGCGTCCCAGTCGTCCCTCCGCCAGCCGAAATGGGCAGCCGCCGCTCCGACGACGAGGGACGCATCGGTCACTCGTCCGGTCACGACGACGTCGGCCCCGGCTCGCAGGCACTCCGCGATCCCCCATCCGCCGAGATACGCGTTGGCGGTGAGCGGCGCGCCCAGGCCGAGCTCCCCCGCGCGCGCCAGCAGGTCGTCGCCCTCCACGTGAGCGATGCGCGCCTCGATCCCGAGCTTCGCCGCGAGCGCGCGCAGCGCCTCGGCGAGCGCCGCGGGGGCAAGCCCGCCGGCGTTGGTGACGATGCGCACGCCCTTCTCGATCGCGAGCCCGAGGCACTCTTCCATCTGGCGATGGAACGTCTTGGCGTAGCCGGCCCGCGGATCCTTCATCCGATCGCGGCCGAGGATCAGCATCGTGAGCTCCGCGAGGTAGTCGCCCGTCAGGACGTCGAGGGGGCCACCCTCGAGCATCTCGCGGACCGCGCTGAATCGGTCGCCGTAGAACGCGGACGCGTTCCCGACGCGCAGAGGGCGTGAAGGCATGACGGACAATTGACCTCGTCGCGGCGAACGCCGCAAGAGACGGTGGCGGGCGCCGACCGATGGAGGTGCTAGAAGCCATCGCATGAAGAGCGACGCAGCCGCGACCGGAGACCGATCGATCCGCCTCCTCTTCGTGGACGCCCACCTCGTCGTCGCGGACAAGCCCTCCGGCCTGCTCGTGCATCGCGGCTGGGCCAACGACGACGACGTCGCGATGTTTCGTGTTCGCGACGCGATCGGACAGCACGTCTTTCCGGTGCATCGCCTCGATCGCGGGACGAGCGGCGCCCTCGTCTTCGCCCGCGATCGCGAGACCGCCGCGGCTCTCTCGCTCGCGTTCGAGCAGGGGCGCGTGGAGAAGCGCTACCTGGCGCTCGTGCGCGGCGAGCCGCCGGCGGAAGGGACGATCGACTACGCGCTCCCGAAGAGCGAAGGGGGCGCGCGCGTGCCCGCGATGACGCGCTTTCGCCTCATCCGGCGCTCTCCGGTCGACCGCTGCTCGCTCGTCCTGGCGATGCCGGAGACCGGGCGCCTCCACCAGGTGCGTCGCCACCTGCGTCACATCGACCATCCGCTGGTCGGCGACGTGAGGCACGGCTCGGGCGCGATCAATCGTCACTACCGGGCGAACTACGGGCTCTCCCGCCTCGCGCTTCACGCGGCTCGCATCGCATTCACACATCCGGCGACCGCCGCGCGCCTCAGCGTGACGGCCGAGGTCCCCGGCGACCTCGCCATCCCGTTCGAGGCGCTCGGCGTCTCCTGGGACGACGCCGCGTCATGAGCCGCCGCAGCAACACGAGCCTGAGGTGCCGGCGGTGCCGCATGCACGGGAGCCTGTGCATCTGCGAGCTGATCCCCGCGCTCGCCACGCGGACGCGCCTCGTGCTCGTCATTCATCGGGTCGAGCTGCGCAAGCCCACCAACACCGGGAGGCTCGCAGCGGATTGCCTCACCAACAGCGAGATCGTCGTTCGAGGACACGAGGACAGCCCGACACCGCCCTTCGTCGCTTCCTCGACCTCACGACCGGTGTTTCTTTTTCCTCATGCCGACGCGCTGCCCCTCGACCGATTCGCCCGTTCGGAGGCTCCCGTGACGCTGATCGTCCCCGACGGCACCTGGCGGCAGGCCGCGAAGGTCCGCAACCGGGTGCCGGGCTTTCGCGATCTTCCGTGCGTCTCGCTCCCGCCCGAAGAGCCGTCGATCTACCGCTTGCGCTCCGAGGCGCACGAGCACGGGCTCGCGACGATCGAGGCGATCGCGCGGGCGATGGGGATTCTGGAGGGCGTGGCCGTGCGCCGCGAAATCGAGCGCATTTTCCGGGCGATGGTGGAGCGCACGCTCTGGGCGCGCGGCGAGCTCGAGAGCGAGGAAGTCACCGGCGGCGTCCCGGCGGGGGCGATGCGTCACGATCCCTCGAGCGGCGCGCTGGGCGAGCTGCACGCGCGCGACCGTCTCGGCGAGCGGTGAACACGAACGACGGAGGGCCCGCTGAGGCGAGGCCCTCACTTGTCCGCGAAGTGCGCCGCGGGCCACGCGTCGACGTCGGCGACCCAGACCACCATCGGATTCGCGGCGAGGTAGTGCTGCTCGAGCCGCGAGAGGATGCGCGACACGACGGCGCCGCTGGCGAGCACCTCGATGCGCACGTTGCCGCCCTGCCAGGCGTCCGGCCGAGCGCCGTGCATGCCGTGACCGCGCGCCGAGGTGATGGAGCACCCGGTCGCGCCGAGGGACAGGATCTCCGCGACCAGCGTGTCCTCGAGCAGGTCGCTGGCGAGGATGGTGAGCAGCTTCGTGCGCGTCGTGGCCATGGGTCTTCTTTCGTCGCCCCGAAACATACACGCTTCCGCCCGCGTCGCGATCGCCGCCGGACCGCCGGCTGAGCGGGGCAGCCGCCACCCAAGCGCCCGGGGGCCTTGCTTCGCGGGCTGCCGGCCCCACCTTCCCGAGTAACGCCCACAGGCGCGCTCATGGTAGGCTAAGGGGGGAAATGGCCTCCTCCTCACGCGCTCGGCGCGCTCGCCTCTGGCTCGTGGCCTCCGGTGCCCTCGTCGCGTCGGGCTGCGCGGCCATCACCGGTCTCGACCAGTACGTGAAGGGCGGCGCCGACGCCTCCTCGGACGCCATCGGCGACCAGACCGTGAGCGACGTCGCCCACCCCGACGCGCCGACCACGGACGCCGGCAACGACTCGAACCCGCCCGGGGACGCCGGCGACGCGGGCCCGGTGCAGGACGGTGGCGGCGACGCGGGCGACGCGGGCAACGACGCGGGCGACGCAGGCTGCGGCCCCGTCAACACGATCACCAACTGCTCGGCGTGCGGAGCTCAGTGCGACACGACCAACGCCAGCAACACAGCGTGCAACGGGACGACGTGCGTGTACCAGTGCAAGAGCGGGTTCTCGAACTGTGACGCCGCCGCGCCCGATCTCAACGGTTGCGAGTG
>DATIQP010000503.1:0-3815 GCA_035470765.1 Polyangiaceae bacterium
GGCCTCTGGCCGCCGGCTTCGAGCGACCCGAGGGCCCTCGCGCGCGCGATCGCCGGCTTGCGCCGCGCCCACGTCGCCGCCTATCGCGCCCTCCATGCGGAGGCCCCGGGCGCGCGCGTCGGGATCGCTCATCACCTCCGCCTCGCGACGCCCGCGACGCGCCGGCTGCGCGATCGCGCAGCCGCGCGAGTGCTCGACGCCGCGTTCAACCGCCCCTTCCTCGATCTGCCGCAGGACTACATCGGGCTGAACTACTACTCGCGCGACGTGGTGCGCTTCGCGGCCCGCAAGCCGCGCGAGCTCTTCGCCCTGCGCGGCGTCGCGCCGGGCTGCGAGCGCAATGACCTCGGCTGGGAGATCTACCCCGAGGGGCTGGGCGTCGCGCTGCGCGCGCTCGCGCGCAAGGGCAAGCCGATCTGGATCACGGAGAACGGCATCGCGGATGCCGCCGACGCGCGCCGCGCGAAGTTCATCGTCGACCACCTGCGCGAGGTCGCGCGAGCCGTCGCCGACGGGGTCGACGTGCGCGGGTACCTGCACTGGTCGCTCCTGGACAACTTCGAGTGGGCCGAAGGCTACGCCCCGCGCTTCGGCCTGTACGCGGTCGACTACGCGACGCAAGAGCGCACGCTGCGCCCGAGCGGTGAGGCGTACGCACGCATCGCGGCCACCCGCACGCTTCCGCCAGCGTGACAAGCTCAGCATGCTCTCGTACGCGCTCGCCTGACCCCGCCCCCGTCTCGTCTCCGTGGAAGTAGCGTGGTGGGACGGGCGTTCTCGAAGAGTGACCCTCTCCCTCCGACGATACCTGGGTATGGCGCTCGTCCTCGCCGTCGCGCCGATGGCGCTTCCATCCGGGTGCGCCGCGCACGCCCCAGCCAACGCCGTCGTTCCGCGATCCGCAACGGCGACAGCGCCCCCGCTCGTCGCGAGCCAGTGCGCACACGTCGAGCTCGGCGCCAGTGACGCACCCTACTCCTCCGCCTACCCCGCCGAAGGCGGCTCGGACGGCGCGTGCGACGTCACGACGAAGAACCTCGACGACGCCGAAGCGAAGGTGCTCGCGTCGCTCTCGGCGAGCGGCGCAGCCCCGCCCTTCACCGCGTGGGATCACAAGAGCAAGCCGGCTCGGCTCGACGCCGTCCAGAGTCGCCTCGGCCTCACGGCGGCGCAGACCCGAAGCTTGATGGAGCACGGCTTCGTCGTCCTGGGCGGGCCGAGCTTCGGCACGTACGCGGAGGCTTTCCACGAGATCTACCAGTCCGAGCTCCCGCTCTGGGTCTCGGTCGACTCCGTCCTGCACGCCGTCTATCGGTCGAACGACAAGCTGATCGAGCGCATCGAGTTGGCGTCGCTTCTCCCGAAGCTCGACAAGGTGCTCGAAGCGATGCACTGCGCGCTCCCCGCGGCGGCCGCGGGCTATCCGGCCGAGACCGCGCGCGACGTCGATCTCTACCTCACCGTCGCGCGCTCGCTGCTCGCCGGCAAGGCCGTCACGAGCGTCTTCGGGGTCGACGCGGAAGCGAAGCAGCTCGTCTCGCGGGTCATGGCGGCGCAAGGCATCGAGGAGATCACCCTCTTCGGTCGCCGGCGCATGGTCGACTTCTCGGCGTACCAGCCGCGCGGCCACTACGCGCAGCGCGCGACCGATTCCTCGGACGACGGCGGCAGCTCGAACACCGGAGACATTTCGGCCTACTTCCGGGCGGCGACGTGGCTCTCCCGCCTCGAGCTCAACCTCGTGACGTACGACTGCGCGAGCTCGAGCCAGGGCAGCCCCGAGCAGAGCCCGCGAGAAGATCGCGCTGCGCTCGCCCTCGCCGATCTCATGAAGCGCGGGGGCGCGTCCGACGACGTCGCCAAGCTCGACGAAGCGTGGACGGTGCTCGCGGGGCGGCGCGAGGACGTCCCGCTCGGCGCGCTCGCCGCCATCGCCTCGGAGGACAAGCTCGATCTTCGCGCGCCGGACGTCGACGCGCGCCTGCGCGCGCGCATCGGCCACCGCTACCCGCGCACGGCGCGCACCCACTACACGTGGGAACACTGCAGCGATCTGCCGGCGATCACGACGATGCTCGGACCGCGCATCGTGCCCGACGCGGCCGTCACGCGCCCGCTCGTGCACTCGGAGGTCGACGGCCGGCAGATGCTCGGCGCGATGGACATGGCGTACGCCTTCGGTCACGACCGCGCCAAGACGTACCTCGCCGCCGATCTGGCCACGTATCCGACGCTCGGCGATGCCCTCGAGAGGGCGCGAGGTATCGCGAACGCTCCGCTGACCGGCGAGGATCTCTACTCCGAGTGGTTCGGGGCCATTCGCGGGCTGTCGTCCACGCCGAGCGGCACGCTGCCCTCGGTCATGCGCACCGACTCCTTCGCGGATCTTCGCTTGTCGTCGACGGTGGCCGCGTTCGGACAGCTCCGGCACAACTACGTGCTCATGGCGGCCATGACGTACGGCGAGGCGGGCTGCGAGATCCCCGACGCCTTCGTCGAGCCGGCGCCCGCGATGTACGACGGCCTGATCGAGTACGCGGCGCGCGGCGAGCACGTGATGAAGCGTCTCGGCGGCTCCGCGGAGCAGGTCGGCGACGAGCAGCAGTACTTCGTGCGTCTGGGCAAGATCCTGCGCCTGCTGCGCGCGATCGGCCAGCGCGAGCTCGAGAACCGGCCCCTGCCCGACGAGGCGCTCCGCTTCCTGTCGATGGTGACCGAGATGACGTTCGGCACGCGGAGCACCGGCTCGTCGCCGACGTTCACCGGTTGGTACTTCGACATGTTCCGCGCGCGCGACGAAGCGCTCGACGGAGCCGACTTCCTCGCCGACTACTACACCTCGAGCGACATGAATGAAGCCGCCTACGCCGGCGTCCGCGGCGTGCGACTCGGTGTCTTCGTCGTCGACAGTGCCGGCGGGCCGCGCGTGGTCGTCGGCCCGGTCGCCGATGCCTTCGAGGCGCACGAGCCGCTCCCGCGCCTCGACGACTCGAAGGTGCGCCAGGCCCACGCCGAGGCGCCGTGGGCGAAGAGCTACACCGTGGCGAGCGCCTCCGCGCCGCCGCTGGCGATCGAGACGCGCGTCGCCCGCAAGGAAGGCCGCGCCGACACCCTCACCGTCCACGCGTGGAGCACGCGCCCGCTCGGCAAGGTCACCATCGCGCTGCTCGATCACCACCGGCGCGCGACGCGCTCGGTCACGCTCGACGTCGGGACGAAGCCCACGGCGTTCGTCTTCTCCGGCAAGGCCCTCGGCCCCGAGGAGCGCGCGGAGAGGGTCCAGGGCATCCTCGTGAAGGTCGGCGAGTGGCAGGCGTGGGACACCGGCGAGCTCTCGCTCGAGTTCGGCGCCGCTCCGCTCATCGTCGTGGACAAGATCGGGCGCGCGTGGGGCGGCATGAAGGCCCCCGCCTCTGTCGTCCTGCAGCGCGACGACGGGACGTAGTCGCTGCGGGTGGAACTACGCAGGCGCGGCGCGCGTGCGCGATCTCGACAGCCCGAGCGCGATCAGTCCGACGACCAGGCACGCGTCGGCCACGTTGAACACGGGCCAGTGCGAGACGTGGATGAAGTCGACGACGTAGCCGCGCAGCAGCCGGTCGGCGACGTTGCCGATCGCGCCGGCCACGACGAACGCGAAGCCGACGTCGTCCATGGTCATGCGCGACGCGGAGCGGCGCCGGTGGCGGATCCACATCGCCACCGCGGCGGCCAGGACGATGAGCCCGAAGGCGGCGAGCAGCGCGGACTTGCCGGGGAAGTCCCAGCGCGAGAGCGCGTTGAAGGCGATGTCGTGGTTGCGGGCGTAGCGCAGC
>DATIQP010000504.1:0-2630 GCA_035470765.1 Polyangiaceae bacterium
TACGCCGCGGGCGACACGGCGGAGTTCGTCGCCGACATCGTCGTGAAGGCGATCGTCGAAGGCGAGGCGCAGTACTTCGCGAACGACAGGCTGAAGCAGCTCGCGGGCGTGCAGTAGCGGGTCAGGTCGGCCCGCCCCACGCGCCGCCACCCAAGGAGGTTATGGTGGGCGATCGCGTCCGGTGAGACAATGCGCCATGGACCGCGTGCGTTTGGGCCTGGTCGTGTTGCTCTGGGGATGCGGCAGCGGCAACGCCACCGCGCCGGACGCGTCGGCAGACGGACGAGCGGACGTGGTGGCGATCGACTCGTCCGTCGAGAGCGGAGCCGACGCCGGCGCAGGCCCGGTGGTCTCGTTCCTCGACACCTCCTCCGGGATCCACGCCTTCTTGACCTTCGACTACAACGTGACCGACGTCGCGACGGCGGCGACGCACGCCGACTTCGTCTGGGGCAACGATCAGAACCACATCGCGGCCTACCGAGCGTCGACCAACCCGAAGCTCGTCCTGAGCGACTACATCCCGTTCACGCGCGATCCGGACGGCACGCACACGCTGGCGTACTGGCAGGGCGCGCACCCCGACTGGGTGCTCTACCAGTGCGATCAGACGACGCCCGCCTACGAGTTCGGTGACCCCAACGTCTCGCTCGACATCACCAACCCCGCCGTCGTCGACTGGCAGGTGCAGACCTTCGGCGTCCCCGCGGCGGCGGCCGGCTACGACATGATCGCCGCCGACAACTACACGCTGTCGAACGACTTCAAGGCGTGCGGCATCTTCCAGAACGGGACGTGGAAGCAGCTCTACTCGGGAGCGTCCAGCGATCCGCAGTACACGGCCGACGTGCTCGCGTGGGCGAAGAGCTTCTCCACGAAGCTTCACGCGCTCACGCCCAAGCCGCTCGGCCTCGTGCCCAACTTCTCGCTGGGCAGCCTGGCTCCGAACGATCCCAACGTCGTGAAGCTCGTGTCCTACGTCGACGCGATCCTCGACGAGGGCGGTTACACCGAATACGGCAGCGGATTCCCGAACGAGGCTCGGTGGACCTCGCTCCAGACGTTCGTCGAATACGTGCAATCGCAGGGGAAGGCCTACTTCAGCATCAACGAGTGGAACGTGACGCCGCCGCTGCCCAGCGCGGACGTCCAGTGGTCGCTCGCGTCGTATCTGATGAGCAAGGAGCACGCGTCGGCGATCTTCGCCTCGGGCGTGCAGCAGTACGGGAGCGACAACTGGCGGCCCGAGTACGCCGCGGCGATCGGGACGCCGTGCGGCGCGATGCAGAAGACGCAGGGGGTCTATGTGCGCGAGTACCAGCACGGCTACGCGATCGTGAACCCGACCACGAGCGCGGCCACGTTCACGCTGCCGAGCGGCTCGTTCACGGATCTCTACGGCAATCCCGCGAACAGCTCGGTCTCGGTGCCCGTCGACACCGGCATGGTGCTGCTGTGCACCAGCGGCCCGCGCTGCTGAGCGCGTCGTCGTTCCCAGCGGGGTGTCACGCCCTTTCCCAGGGCCCTGCTCCGGCGCACCGCGTGCACCAGCCCCCGCACGCCCTGCCTCGTTCACCCGCACCATCTCCCGCGACACATGGTGGCGCGGGACGTGCAGTCGCACCGGGGGCCGCATGCACCCGTCGAAACCGGTCGTGGTCGTGGTCGTCGCAGCCACGATTTTGGGCCTCTGCGCGATGCTCCTCGCGGCGCCCAGTCATCGCGCAGCCGTCGCCGTGCTCGGGGTGTTGCTTGTCGCCACAGAGTTGCTTTGGGGGACAGGCACGCCCGCGCGCACCGGGGGAAACGAAGCGTTCCCTGGGTGGCACCACGCGCTCCGCCTCACGCGCTGGAGCCTCTACGGCATCGGGCTCGTCGTGCTCCTCTTCGGCGCGACCATCGTCTTCACGCAGGCCGTGCTCGAGCCGATCCAGGAGCGGACCGAAGCGCTCACGAGGAACGCGCTGCCCAGCGTCAGGTACCTCGCGCACGCGCGAAGCGCCATCGTGAGGCTGCAGACCGCGATGCGAACGTACATGCTCGCGGAGCCGGGGACGGAAGCCCGCGCCGCGAGGCTGACGGACGTCCGCGACGCCCGGCACGACGTCGACGTCGCGTTCGCGGAGTACGCGAAGTTTCCACAGTTCCCCCACGAGTACGAACGCGTCATGAAGGTCGACGGCGCGCTCGCGCTCCTCGACGAGCACATGGCGCCGCTCCTCGCTCGACCTGCGGTCCCATCGTCCGAGATTCGGGCTGCAGAGATCGAGTCGATCCTCCCGTTCGTCGAGGAGGCTGACCAGTCGATCACCGATCTCCAGATCTTCAACGTCGACCAAGCGGCGAACGCGGCGAACGCCATCTCGGCGTCGAACGCGGTCAGTCGAGCGACCGCGCTCACGCTCTCCGGCCTCAGCATTGTCATTGCGTTCGTCGCGGGCGCGCTCGTGCATCGAGTGGGCCGGAAGCAAGCGCGCATGGCCGCGGAGCACGAGGAGGTCCTGATGATGCGCGCCACGGAGCTCGAGGCGTTCGCGGGACGCGTCGCTCACGACCTCAAGAACCCGCTCGGCACCCTGGCGCTTCGCGTCGCGGTGCTGCAGCGGAACGTCGGCGGCGAGGAAGAGCGG
>DATIQP010000505.1:0-2931 GCA_035470765.1 Polyangiaceae bacterium
TCGCGGAGGTGGCGCTCGGCGGGGAACTCGCGGATGTAACCGTAGCCGCCGTGGATCTGCACCGCTTCGTTGCAGATGCGCACCGCGGCCTCGGTCGAGAAGACCTTCGAGATCGACGCCTCGCGCGAGAACGGGACGCCGCGCTCCTTCAGCGACGCCGCTCGCATCGAGAGGAGGTGCGCCGCGTCGATCTCGGTCTTCATGTCGGCGAGCTTCCACTGGATCGCCTGGAACTCGGCGATGGGCTTGCCGAAGGCGTTGCGATCCTTTGCATACTGCACGCTTTCGTCGAGCGCGGCGCGCGCGATGCCGATGGCCTGCGAGCTGATGCCGATGCGCCCGCCGTCGAGCGCCATCATCGCGATGCGAAAGCCGCTGTTCTCTTCACCCAAAAGAGCGCTCGCGGGGACGCGGCAATTGTCGAACTGGAGCGACACGGTGTTGGAGCCGCGGAGCCCCATCTTGTCTTCCGCTTTTCCGACGCGGAGACCGGGCGTCCCGCCCTCGACGAGGAAGCACGAGATTCCCTTCGTGCCCGGTCCGCCGGTGCGCGCCCAGACGACCATCACGCCGGCGTACGCGCCGCTCGTGATCCACTGCTTGCTCCCGTCGATCACCCACGAGTCGCCGTCGCGGCGCGCCGTCGTGCGCATGCCGCCGGGATCGCTCCCGGCTTCGGGCTCGGAAAGCGCGAACGAGCCCGCCGCGTATTCGCCGCTGGCGAGCTTCGGGTTGTGGCGCTTCCTCTGCTCGTCCGTGCCGAAGCGCGCGATGACCTCGCCCACCATGTTGGTCACGGCCATCGTCACGGCGGTCGACGCGCACGCCCGCGCGACCTCCTGCATGGCGAGCGCGTACGCGACCACGCCCGCGCCCGCGCCGCCGAGCTCCTCGGGCACGTTGACCGCCATCAGGCCGAGCTCGGCAAGCCCCTTCAGGATCTCCTTCGGGAAGCGCTCGTGCTCGTCGATGTCGTGGGCCTGCGGCATGATCACGCGCGTCGCGAAGTCGCGCGCCGACTTCTGCACCAGGGCCTGTGTCTCGGTCAGCTCGAGATCCATGTCAGAGCCCGAAGCCGACCTTGGCCGCGTAGCTGCCAGGGCTCGGCATCTTCATGGTCTTGACGGCGTCCACGATGCACTCCGCCTGGGCCTGGCCTTCCTTGCTCGACGTCGAGACGCCGGCGGCGACGACCTTGCCCTCCTTGCCGTGCGGCTCGATGTACGCCGTCACGTTGAACTTCGCGCTGCCGGCCCCCTTGAGGCACTTGTCGAGGTCCTTCTTGTGCTTGCCGACGGTGGCCGCGACGCGGTCGCTCGTCCACTCCGCCGGCGGCCGGGCGTCGCCCACGTCGAAGGTGAGGTCGCGCTCGACCGTCGCGTCGCCGCCGATGGGCTTCGGCCAGTCGGCGTCGTTGATGACGTCCAGGAGGCACTTCTCCGTTTCGTAGTCGCCGAGGCTCGAGTCCTCGAGGTACGTCCACTTCACACGCCCGTCGGTGCCGACCCGCATGAAGAACTTCGCGCTGCCCGCGATGAACGGCAGCCGCTTGGTGGCCCCATCCTGGCACCCTTTGAACTTCGAGCCGAGGTCGTCGAACTTCTTCGACACGGCCCGATCGTCGATCGACCCGAGCTCCTGCGAGACCGCGACGCGCGGCCCCGTGCTGGTCGGCGCGGCCGTCGTCGTCGTGACGGGCGGGGCGTTCTTCGGCTCCGGCTCACCCCCGCAGGCCGAGATCAGAGCTCCCCCCATGATTGCAACATACACACTTCTCATGGTTCCTCGGTTACTTGAGCAGGTTCGCCGCGATGACGATCCGCTGGATCTCGCTCGTCCCCTCGTAGATCTCGGTGATGCGTGCGTCGCGGTAGTGTCGCTCCGCGGGGTACTCCGTCGAGTAGCCGTAACCGCCGAAGATCTGCAGCGCCTTGTGGGCGACGCGCGTCGCCATCTCGCTCGCGTAGAGCTTGGCCTCGGCGCTCTCCGGCGTGTGGCGCACGCCGCGGTCCTTCATCGTCGCCGCGCGCCACGTGAGCAGGCGGGCAGCGTCGAGCTGCGTGGCCATGTCCGCGAGCATGAACTGGATGGCCTGGTGCTGCGCGATGGGAACGCTGAAGCTCTTGCGCTCCTTCGCGTACGCGACGGCCGCGTCGAGCGCCGCGCGCGCGATGCCGAGCGCCTGCGACGCGATGCCGATGCGGCCGCCGTCGAGCGTCGCCATCGCCACCTTGAAGCCCTCGCCCACGTTGCCGACCACGGCGTCGTCCCCGACCTTGCAGTTCTCGAAGAAGACCGTGCACGAGTGGGCCCCGTGGATGCCGAGCTTGTGGTCGTGGGGGTTCTGCGTGTAGCCGGGCGTCCCCTTCTTCACGAGGAAGGCGGTGTGCTTGATCTTCGACCCGGAGCGATCCGTGACGGCGAAGACCAGGATGTGATCCGCGTGCGGGCCGTTGGTGATCCAGTTCTTCGCGCCGTCGAGCACCCAGCCGCCTGCGGTCTTGTTGGCCGAGGTGACCATCGTCTGCGCGTCCGAGCCGCTCATCGGCTCGGTCAGGCCGAAGCAGCCGAGCAATTTGCCCTGCGCCGTCGGCACGAGCACTTCCTTCTTCTGCGCCGGGGTGCCGAACTTGTAGAGCGGATCGCAGAACAGCGAGTTGTTGACGCTCATGATCACGCCGCAGCTCGCGCAGGCGGCGCTGATCTCCTCCATCGCGATGGCGTAGCTGAGCGTGTCGAGCCCGCCGCCGCCGTACTCCTCGGGGATGGCCATCCCCATGAAGCCGAGCTCCGC
This sequence comes from Polyangiaceae bacterium, assembly GCA_035470765.1. Taxonomy (GTDB): domain Bacteria; phylum Myxococcota_A; class Polyangia; order Polyangiales; family Polyangiaceae; genus DASXHD01. The sequence goes on from DATIQP010000505.1 coordinate 2,795, forward strand.
CATCCGCGCGACGATCTCCGCCGGCCAGCGGCCCGACTTGTCGATCTCGGCGGCTTTCGGCGCGATCTCGCGCTGGGCGAAATCCCGTGCGGTGGTCGAAATGAGCTTCTGCTCTTCGGTCAGCTCGAAGTCCATGG
>DATIQP010000506.1:0-8347 GCA_035470765.1 Polyangiaceae bacterium
GAGGTCGTCGCGCGCCCACGCGCACCGCGTGTACGGCGGCGCCCAGCTCGTCGGGCAGTTGGCCAGCATCTGCGAGCGGAGCATGTCGATGAGCGTCGGCGTGATCGTGGGGATGGCGGCGTCGGCGAACGCCGAGCTCGAGCCGGTGCCCTTGATCGAGAGGAACTGATCGACGAGCTGCGAGCGGCCGAGCCGCCAGTTCGAGAGCCGGTACTGGTCGCTCGGCGTCACCGGCGTGTAGGCCGCGAAGGCCGCGTCGATGTTGGAGAGCGCCTGGGTGAGCAGGTAGATCGGCGTGACCTGCGGGTTCTTCGTCCCGTCGTTGCGCAGCGCGGTCACGACGCCGTGGCGGTCCGTCAGGCTGTTGGTCTTGGCGTAGTCGGGGTCGATGAGGGCGCGCGTCGCGTTCACGAGCACCGAGATGCCGCCGTAGCTGTTGGTGCTGGTGCAGAGGTGCGTGTTGGGGTCCATCGCGGCGCAGTGCGAGACGTACGTCCCGTCGGTGTCGATCGTCGCCTGCCGGAGCGACGGGAGCATGTCGCCCGGCAGCGCCTCGCCGAGCAGCGGCTCGTAGCTCACCAGGCCGTCCTGCGTGCAGTAGAGCGGGTTCGTCTGCGGTGTGCCCTTCGGATCGCACTCGTTCGTAGACGCCTTGCCGTCCGACCAGTGGCGGTAGAGCGTCTCGAGCAGCTCGATGTAGAGGTCCTCGCGCCCGTGGAGGGCGAAGGCGTTGATCATCGGCGCCAGCGAGTCGTAGGCGCCGAAGTCCTCGAGGACGAAGAGCGCGTCGTCATCGCGCTGGTCGACGGACTGCCCCGGCCCGCAGGCGCGGAGGCCGTGCACGTAGCCGTCGGGGTCCGCGTCCGCCGCGCTCGGGTCGGGGTCGGGGATGACGTTCTCGGGGCAGACGACGGTGCCGACCTGGTGCGCCCCCATCAGATCCTTCAAGAAGTGGTTCGTCGTGTAGTTGAGGTCGCCGGGGTTCGGGCTGTCGTTGTCGATGTCGAAGAACACCTGGCGGTTCAGAAACTGCGGCTTCGGGCGGATGTTGTGGCTGCTGCCCGCGTCCCAGAAGCCGATGATGCCGCTCGACTGCTGCATCATGTCGACGGTGGCGGCGCCGATGCCGAGGATGCCGTTGCGCAGCACGCTCGGGCGCAGATAGATGGAGGCGCGGCCCACGATCGAGTCGACGTAGAACTTCGCGAGGTTCGGGATCTTGAAGACCTCGCACTGGTGGAAGGGCCGCGTGCCGAGCAGCCCGCAGAGCGCGAGGCTGCCCGCGCAGATGTCCCCGCTCCCGAGCAGGGGCACGCCCTGCGCGTGGAGGACCGCACCTTCCTTGTTGCACGCCGTGACGCCGACGGTCTCGTGCAGGATCTGGACGAACTTCTGGAAGGCGCTCCGGTTGGCGCCCGTGTCGGCCGAGTTGCGGTCGACCGGCGTCTTCATCTCGCTGTTGTCGTTGGTCGTGAAGTTGAACGTCGGCCCGTTGAGGTTCTTGCGGTCGTAGGAGACGTGGTCCTTGAACTTCATGTAGTTTGCAAGGACCCCGCCGAGGAGATCGGTCTGGCTGACCTCCATCGACCGGAGGACGTCGTCGAGCAGCCCCGGCTCCTTCTCGACCTTCACCATCACGTCGATGAGCTCGTCCCAGAACGTGGACTTGGCCGGGAGCGTCGCCTCGGGGTGCTTGTTGGCGACGTCCTTGAAGGCGAGGCCCGCGCCGACGGCGCGCGCGAGGTCGGCCTGGTTGTTCTGCATGAGCGACTTGGTGAGCTGCAGCGTGTCGTCGGTGTTCATGTCGCCGAGGATCTGGCCGACGGCGTAGACGAGGTCGACGAACGGCGAGTTCTCGGGGTGGAACGCGTCGTAGGTGATGGTCACCTGGCCGGACTGCGCGTCGCCGTAGACCTTCTGCGAGGACGGCGCGCCGTCGCGCGAGCCCATCATCAGGTACGCGCCGCCGAGCATGTACATCAGCGACTCGTGGTTCTTCGTGATGTCCGGGTTCACCAGCGGCTTGAGGTCGGCGAGCGCCGAGGCGGTGAACGTGTGCGACGTGTCGATGTAGTCGTACAAGAGCTGGCTGCTCGACAGCGAGCGATCGAACGGGTCGTACGCCGGCGCGGGCGTCGGCGCGCCGACGGCGAAGAAGGGCGTCGGCGGCGCCTGGCCGTTGCTCGAGACGAACTGGCCGAGCGAGTCCACGTCCGCGAGGCCGTCGTTGTTCTGGTCCACGAACGGCGCGACGAAGACGCCGCCCACCTTGGCCGGCTGCGCGTAGCCGCGCACGTCGCGCCGGACGATGTAGCGCGAGTTGCCGCCGCCGAACGCGGGGTCCTGCGCCATCATGACCACGCTGAGCGCCTCGAGGTTGTCGCGCGGCCGCGAGAGCACCGGCCGGCCCACGAGCGTGTCCTGCGTGATGGTCAGGTTCGGCAGCGGCGGGTCCGCCGTGGCGGTCCGCATCACCTGCTGCACCGTCCCGATCACCTGATTGAGCTGCGGGTTGGCGGACCCCGGCACCGGGATGCGGTTGCCGATGAGATCGAACGGCCCCTTCGGATCGTACGGCGCGGAGTCCGGGCTGAGCACGCGCATGGTTGCGTTCGCGAGGTCGCGCAGCCGCGGGTACGCCACCGCCGGGCGGGCCGCGCCGAGGACCGTGGGGACGGGGCGGTAGCCGAGGCGTGAGCTCAGTCGGACGAAGGCCGCCTGCGCCTCGGTCGACTGCTGGATGGCGTTCATCAGCGCGCCGAGCGATTCGGTCGACCGCGGCAGCGTCCCGTCGTCGTAGAGCCCCGCGAAGCGCCCGAGCATGTCCGCGAGCGCGACGCCGAGCTTGACCTGGTCGGGCGTGTCGGTCGGCGCGCCGCACGACTTCGTGAGGTCGGGGTTGTGCGTGTCCTTGATGGGCACGATCACGTCGGGGATCGAGGCGTCGATCGCGGCGATGAGATCCGGACGCCGCCGCGCCATCGCACCGATGCGCGCGAGCGCGTACGCGCGGACGGCTTGCTGCTTGCTCAACGGCACTGGGTTGCCCTGCACGTCGACCGCGGTGTCCTGCAGCGGCGGCAGCTTGGTATCGTCGACCTTGTCGGCGAAGACGCCGTTCTGTTTGTGACAGACGGCGCGATAGGAGTCGCCACTCAGATCTTCCGGCAGCACGAGGCTCGAGAGCCGATCGCAGAAAGCGCCGTAAACCTCCTCGCCGATCGTCCCTCGCGGCGGAGTGTTCCGAGTGGTGTCGATGTCAGTGCATGCGACGGCCAGAGCGCAAGCGAACGTGAGGCCTAAACCAAGGCGCAAGGAGCGCATCGCTACAGTGTACCGACAAGGAACGTCGCGCCAACACCCGACCTGCTGACGCGGCGCGTCATTCCGCCGTCTCCGTCTCCGTTCCCGTCTCCGCCTCCGGGCTGAATCAACGCAGACGCCAACTCGTTAGCTTGCTAACGATCCCCCCATGCCCGCGCACAAAACCGCCATCATCCTCGCCGCCGGCCAGGGCACGCGCATGAAGAGCGCCCTTCCCAAGGTGCTCCACCCCATCGCCGGACGCCCGCTGCTGCACTACCCGGTGCGCGCAGCCCTCGAGGCAGGCTGCGACGATGTGGTCGTCGTGGTCGGGCACGGTCGCGAGGCGGTGTCGCAATACTTGCAGAATACATTCGACCGGCGCGTTCGGACGGCGGTGCAAGAGACGCAGCTCGGCACGGGCGACGCGGCGAGCGCGGGCATGGTGGCCGTCTCGGACGACGCGAACGTCGTGCTCGTCTTCTACGGCGACGTGCCGCTCCTCGAGGCGACGGATCTGTCGGCGGTGCTCGACGCTCGCGGCGACGGCGACGCGCTCGCGCTCGCCACGTGCACGGTGGACGACGCGACCGGCTACGGGCGCGTGCTGCGCGACGCGCAGGGCGCCGTCACCGAGATCCGCGAGCACAAGGACCTGCGCACCGACGCCGAGCGCGCCGTCCGTGAGATCAACCCCGGCATCTACGCGCTCCCCGCCTCTCGGCTGCGCAGCCTGCTCGGGGCGCTGAAGCCGAACAACGCACAGGGCGAGCTGTACCTGACCGACGTGGTTGCGCTGTCGCGCGCGGCGGGCGTCGCCGTGCGCACGGTGCCGCTGCGCGGCGACGTGCTCCTCGGCGTGAACGACCGCGCGCAGCTCGCCGACGCGGAGGACAGGATGCACGCGCGCATCCGCACCCGGTGGCAGCGCTCCGGCGTGACGGTGCGGCAGGGCTCGGTGATCGACGACGCCGTCGAGATCGAGCCGGACGCGACGATCGGGCCGTTCGCGGTGCTGCGCGGCAAGACGCGCATCGGCGCGGGGGCGCGCGTCGACGTGGGCTCCGTGCTCGACGACATGACCGTCGGCGCCGGCACGTACATCAAGCCCTACTCCGTGCTGACCCGCTCGCGCATCGGCGAGCGCGCGGAGATCGGGCCGTTCTCGCACCTGCGCCCCGAGAGCGATCTCGGCGACGAGGTGCACATCGGCAACTTCGTCGAGGGCAAGAAGACGAGGATGGCCAAGGGCAGCAAGGCCAACCACCTCGCCTACCTCGGCGACGGCGTCATCGGCGAGCGCGCCAACATCGGCGCAGGCACCATCTTCTGCAACTACGACGGCGTGCAGAAGCACACGACCACCATCGAGGCCGAGGTCTTCGTCGGCAGCGATTCGCAGCTCGTGGCGCCGGTCACCGTCGGCAAGGGCGCCTACGTGGCGACCGGCACGACCGTGACCAAGGACGTGCCGCCCGACGCGCTCGCCATCGGGCGCATCAAGCAGGAGAACAAGGAGGGCTACGCGCCCCGCCTTCGCGCGCGGATGAAGGCCGCCAAGGAAGCGCGCTCGAAGTAGCAGGCGCCGGTGTGGGGCGTGTCTGGTAAGCTTCTGAGCTGATGTCCTCTGGTGCGGAAGGGGCGCGCCGAATCGGCCGGTACGCGTTGCACGGCGTGCTCGCCTCGGGCGGGATGGCCACCGTGCACGTGGGCCGGCTCGCCGGAGACGTGGGCTTCGCCCGGACGGTGGCGATCAAGCGGCTGCACGCGCAGTACGCCGCCGATCCGGAGTTCGTCTCGATGTTCACCGACGAGGCGCGACTCGCGGGCCGCCTGCGCCACCCCAACATCGTCCCGGTCACCGACGTAATCGCCGCGGACGGCGAGGTGCTCATCGTCATGGACTACGTCCAGGGCGAGACGCTCTCCCGCTTGACGCGCTCGGCGTCCGCGCAGGGCGAGCGGGTGCCGCCGGCCGTGGCGGCGTCGATCTTGTACGACGTGCTCGAAGGGCTGCACGCTGCGCACGAGAGCCACGACGAGCGCGGTCAGCCGCTCGGGATCGTGCACCGCGACATCTCCCCACAGAACATCATCGTCGGGGTCGACGGCATCGCGCGCGTCCTGGACTTCGGCGTGGCGAAGGCCCGCGGGCGGTCGCAGGTGACGCGCGACGGACAGCTCAAGGGCAAGCTCTCGTACATGGCCCCCGAGCAGCTCTACGGAGAGGAGGTGGCCGCAGGGACGGACCTCTTCGCCGCCGCGGTCGTCCTCTGGGAAACGCTCACCGGCGAGCGCCTGTTCGCGGGGGACAACGAGGGCGAGACCGTGATGCGCATCGTCAAGGGGGAGATCGCGCCTCCGAGCTCGATGAGCGGCGTCACGGCCACGTACGACGCGGTCGTGATGAAAGGCCTGCAGCGCGAGCTCTCGGACCGTTACCAGTCGGCGCGCGAGATGGCGGTCGCGCTCGCGGCGGCGGGGCCCAAGGCCGATTCCCACGAGGTCGCGGCCTGGGTCGAACACGTCGCGGCCGAGAGCCTCGCCGCGCGGCGCGATCTGATCAGCGGCTTCGAGTCGGTCCGGTTGCTCTCCGAGCGGCCGACGCGTGCCGATCTCACGACCGAGATCGCGCCCGAGACGCGCAGGCGTCGCGCGCTGGTCGTGGGCGGCGCCGCGAGCGTCGCGATCGCCGTGGTCGTCGCGCTTGCGATCGGCGCATGGCGTACTTCGAAGCCCGCAACCGCCGCATCCGCGGCCGCCGCCGGCCCTCTCCCGCCCGCGCCGAGCTCCGCGCCGGTCGACCCTGTCGAGAGCGCGACTGCCGCCGTTCCCGAGGTTCGGGCGCACGTGCCGACCGTCACCCACCCGGTCGCGCCGAAACCGAGCGCGATCACGGCCCGCTCCGCGACCCCCGCGCCCGAGCCCACGCCGGCGCGCTCGGCGACGCCCCCGACCGCGCCCCCCGGGGCGACCAAGCCTCCTCGCGTACCCGATCTTCTGTAACATGGAGGGTTCGATGCGACGCTGGCGGGTGTGGTCGCTTGGCTTGATGCTCGGGGTCGCCGTGATGGCTCCCTCTCGCGTGGCGTCGGCCCAGCACCGACACCAGCCCGCACCTCCTCCGGCTCCGGCGGCCGCCCCGTCGCCCGCGCCGGAAGCGCAGTCGATGGAGCTCAAGCGCAAGGGCGACGCGCTGTTCATGCAGCGCGACTTCGTCGGTGCGCTGCAGGCCTACGAGCAGGCCTACGCGCTCTCGCCCAACCCCGCGCTGCTCTACAACCGGGGTCGGGCGCTTCAATCGCTCGCGCGCTTTCCGGAGGCGCTCGACGCGCTCAAGCAGTTCAGCGATCAGGCGGGCGAGGAGCTCAAGGCCAAGGTGAGCGGCCTCTCCGATCTCATGGCCGAGATCGCTGCCAAGGTAGCGACGGTGGTGATCTCGTGCAACGTGGCCGGCGGCCACGTGCTGCTCGGCGGCCACGAGGTGGGCACGACGCCGCTCGCGCAATCCATCCGCATCGACGCAGGCAAGACGACGCTCGAAGTCCTCGCCGACGGCTACTTCCCATATCGCAAGGAGGTCGAGCTCGCCGGCGGGCAAAAGACCGACCTCGCCGTGACGCTGCTCTCGCGTGACACGCTCGGGTATCTGGTCGTCAGCAGCCACGTCGCGGGGGCACGCGTCGCCGTCGACGACAAGGCCATCGGCGTCGCGCCGGCGGAGGTCGGCTTGCCTCCCGGAGCTCACCCCGTCGTGGTGTCGCGCGAGGGACTGAACGACGCGGCGACGCAGGTCTTCATCCGCGCGGGCGAGCGCCGCGAGCTGGTGCTCGACCCCATCAAGGGCCGCCCCATCACGGCGAAATGGTGGTTCTGGACCATCGTCGGCGCGGCGGTGATCGGCGCGGCGAGCACCGTCACCTACTTCGCGCTGACGACGGAGTCCGGCGCCCCGACGGGCGATTTCTCTCCTGGAAAGGCTCGCTTCTAGGGGACGTCGAGTCGTGCGATGATGAAGCGTGCGCAGAGTACGCGAAGCGAGCTTCTTGGTGGTCGTGGGCGCGGCGGCCACGGTGTCGCTCTCCCGGTGCGCGACGCCGACCGCCATCGTCGTCGACGTCTACAGCGACCTCGATTGCAACAACGGCGCGCAGGTCGTGCTGATCGGCGCCAAATCCCTCGATGGCCTCACGAGCAGCGCCCCGACGTCGAGCGCCACGAGGTGCGATGCGCGGAGCGACGGCACCTACTATCGCGGCCAGGTGGTCATCGTCCCGTCGACCACGGACGAGACGGTGGCCTTCGCGCTCGCGACGCGGACGGGTGGCGCGGACCCGTCGACGTGCCTGGCCAGCGGCGCGGACTGCATCGTCGCCAAGCGCCAGATCTCGTTCATCCTCCACAACGAGCTCCAAGCGCGCATCGACCTCAAGTCGTCCTGTCTAGGCGTGGTCTGCAACACCAACGAGACGTGCGACCAGGGCCAGTGCATCTCGGCGAACGTCAGTTGCAGCGGAGGGTCGTGCGAATTCCCGAGCGCGGTCGCCCCCGAGCTCGCCGCCGGAGCCACCCACACGTGCGCCCTGCGCATCGACGGCACGGTCGTGTGCTGGGGCGACAACAGCCACGGCCAGCTCGGCGACGGCACGACGACGCCCCGCTCCATCCCCGCGCCCGTGCAGAAGGTGTCGCGCGCCACGCACCTCTCGGGCGGCGGCAGCGGTAACCACACGTGCGCCCGCGTCGACGGAGAGGACGTCGTCTGCTGGGGCGCCAACCAGTTCGGTCAGATTGGCGACGGCACGACGATCGACCGGCCCACGCCCGTGAACCTCGGCCTGTGCTCCTGCCCCGATCCCGTGTTGCTCGTGGCGACGGGCGCCACGCACACCTGCATCGTCAGGGACAACGGCGGCGCGGTCCAGTGCTGGGGCGACAACACGTACCACCAGCTGGGCAGCGGGGCGGCCGGCCCGCAAACCTCGGCCTCCGCGGTCCTCAAGGGCGGCGCTCCGCTGATGAACGCCGCCGCCGTGTCGGCAGG
>DATIQP010000507.1:0-8231 GCA_035470765.1 Polyangiaceae bacterium
CGGCTGCGAGAAGACCGGATCGCCCGGCATCGGATTGGCCCAGTACTCGACGGGGCAAGGCGGCGTGGCGCAGCAGGCCGAGCCGTACTCGAGCTTCAGCGTCCCCGGCGGGTGGGAGGTGTTGAGCGGGCTCGACGTGCCATAGACCTTGAGCGAGGCCACCGCGCCCCCCGCGCAGCGCGTGTCCGCGAGCTCGGAGAGCCAACCCTTGCCGTTGAAGTAGTCGTCGAGGTTGACGCCGGTGACGGTGAAGCCGAGCGTCACGGTGGTCGCCGACGCGAGCTGCGTGTCCATGAACGAGTTGAAGTCGTCGACCGACGTCAGGCACGTGCTCGCGTGCGCCGCGCGGGGCGCGAGCAAGCAGACAGCGAGCGCGAACATGACTTTTCGCATGGGATCGGGCGGTGCACCTTCCGGACCACGACGCGTCGGCGGCCATCGCCCGCGATTCGTGTGCGGGCCGGAGGTCGAGCGCTTCGATCGGGTGGATCGAACGCACCACTCGTCGAGCTCATCCGTTCGCGATCGACGCTTCGAAGCGCGTGAACTCGTCGCGGAGCGCCGCCCCGAGCTCGGAGATGCGGCGCCACTCGGGTTTTTCGATCAGCTCGGCGCGAAGCTCCAGGCACACGTAGCGCACGCAGATGTTCGGGCGATGCTCCGGCGCGAGGGAGCAGCCGGTCTCGCCACGAAAGGCGCAGCCCGCGTGATCGCCGCGAGGCGGACGGAGGTCGGCGGCCGAGACGCCGGCGAGCTTCAGCGCGGCGACCTCCGTCGCCGTGAAGAGGTCGAGCGTTCGCGCCCCGCAGCAGCTGCCGCCGGGCCAGTGTCCGTTCGGCTCGGGCCGTTTCCTCGCGCAGCCATGGCACGCCTCGACGTCCGTGAACGCGGCGGACATCGAGACGCGAAGCTCCCTCAGGCGCCTCGCGCTCTCCACCGCCGCCGGTCCCGCCTCACTTGTGCTCGGCTGGGCGCGAAAGCGCGCTCGCAACGCCGCGAGCTCGTCGGCGCGCGACCGTGGCTCCGCCGAGCGCCGCCGCAGGAGTCGCTCGAGGGGGAGCAGCATGCTTGGCGCGGCTCTCTAGGCCTCGCGAAGCGGCCCGAAGCGGGCCTCGGCGGCCTGCACGAGGTCGGCGATCGACTCGTCGAGGGCGACGGCGACCTTGAGGCGCCAGATGGTCGCCTCGTACTCGTCGAGCGCGTCTTGGCGCACGACGCGGCCGTGCACGGTGGTCGATTCCTCGTCGGAGCCCGGGTGGAAGATCCTGAGCTCGACTCGATCGCCCGGCTCGAGGCGCGCGTTGGTGAGCAGGAGCAGGCCGCGCTCGCTGAGATCGCGGGAGATTCCGCTTCGCGACTTGCCCTCCGGCGTCTTCAGCTCGGCGGCGAGAAAGGCGCTGAGGCGCGGTGCGCGGCGTCGGTCGCTCGGGGGGTCGCTCGGATGGTCGCTCGGGCTCATGGGGGTCTCCAGCGCGCTCTCTCAAGCCGAGCGGGCCGATCTCCTACTTGTTTTACGCGATTTCGCTGGGAGGGGTACGCGGAAAGACAGGAGCGCCCTCGGGAGCGGTCAGGGCCTGCTTCCGCGCAGTGCCCTCGCACGAGAGAGCACGAGCTCAGCGACGCCGACGCCGACGCAGCCCAGCGAGAACAGCGAGGCGCCCACCCTCGCAGAGCACGTAGCTACTGAAGGGTGGAGTTGGTCACCTGCGGGTTGCCGTTCGCCAGAACGAAGATCCCCGGATACCCCGGCGTCTCGAAGCCGTCGCTGGGGTTGTCGATCAGGGTCGAGTCCTGAATGACGAGGCTGCCGCTCCGATCGTTGCTGACGAAGAAGATGGCGCCGCCGCCCTCGTTGGCGTGGTTGTGCTCGATGTCCACGCCGCACAACGTCAGCGTGTACGTGTTGCCGTCGTTGTAGATGGCGCCGCCGCTTCCGCCGCCGGGCGTACCGGCCTTGGCCGGGTTGGCGCCGTTGCCGATGGCCTTGTTGTAGCTGAAGAGGCTGTTGAGGACCGTGTACGAGACGCCGATGCTGCTGAGGCCGCCGCCGTTCGAGCAGACATTGCCCAGGCCGTCCTTGCCGCCGAAGGTGCTGTTGACGACGTAGGCCGGCAGGCCGTTGTACTGCTCGAGCGCGCGGATCGCGGCGCCGCCCACGTCGGGCCCGGTGTCGTCGCACACGTTGCTGAAGAAGCGCGAGTTGACGACCTTGAGGCGCCCGCCTTGAGCGAAGATCGCGCCGCCACCGGCGGGATCGAGGCCCTTCGCGTTGCCGTTCTGGAACGTGAGGTTCTGCACGGTGAGCTGGGGCGAGTCCTGGTTGTCGCAGTGGGAGGTCGTCCACACCTGCGCCTGGTCGCAGGTGTTCTGATAGAGGATGCGCACGTTGCCGCCGCCGTCGAGCGTGACCTTGCCGCCGCCGTCGATGACGATCTTCGGGCCCTTGTCGTTGAAGACCTTCGCCGTCTTGGTGAGCTTGATCGTCACCGGATCCGGTCCGCAGTCGAAAGTGATGACGCCGCCCGCGGCGACCGCCGCGACGAACGCGTCGCCCGTGCAGCTGTCGGGCGTGCCTTTGCCAATGACCGTGGTCGGCTTGGAGACGTCCTCGAGCTGCGCGTCGGCGGGGACGCTGCACTTGCCGTTGGGGTTGCCCGCCGGGATGCCGTCGCCCGGGTTCGAGAGCGGGTTGGGCACCGTCCCGCCCCCTCCACCGCACGCCACTGCCACCAGCAGCCCGCACACGCCCGCACGCGGAAGGATTGCCATCGCTCAAGGATAGGCCCTTGGCCGCAGCGTGTCAGCGGACGGGGCACGGCCGCCCGTCTCGGGCTGTCCGCGGTATCATCGCGGCGTGGACATCGAAGAGCGTCTGAAGGTGGTTGGACTGATCGAGGCCGTCATCGCGGCCGATGGCGTCGTCTCGGACGACGAGCGCGAGTTCTTGCGCCGGGTCGTCGAGCGGTTCGGCATCGGGGAAGAGGATCGCGCCAATGGAGTCGCCGCGAGCGCTCCGGGCCTCGCCACGGCGACGCTCCGGGCGCTCCCCCCGGACGTTCAGACGCGCGTGATGGCGCTCCTGGTGGAGGCGGCGGTCGTCGATGGTCGAGTGGCCCCCGAGGAGCGCGCGCTCTTGCTCGCATCCGCTGCGTCGCTCGGCATCGAGGCCCAGGCGCTCGAAGAGCGCATCGCGCGCAGGCTCAAATCGAACGTCCCCGGGATCTGACCGCCGCGGCCGCGCTGCCGGGGGCGGGAGCGCGCCTTATGTTTCTCGTTCGCCATGGCAGCGTTTGTCCACCTTGTGCAAGAGCCGCCGACGAGGGAGCTGCAACGACGGTCTCCCGTCCTGGCTCTTCCGACCGGCGTGTTCGTGCTCGAAGTCGTCGAGGGTGCCGAGCGCGGCCTGACCTTGCTCCTCGATGGAGCGCGACCCTCGCGCGCGCTCGTGGGTCAGAGCGAGTCGTGCGAGCTGAAGCTCACCGATCCTCGCGTGTCGCGCCGCCACGCCGCGCTCGAGGTCATCGGCGAGCGGCTGCGCGTCAGCGATCTCGGCTCCACCGACGGCACCTACGTGAACGGTCTGCCGGTCGGCGAGGCCTTCTTGAATGGCGGCGAGACGCTGCGCTTCGGCTCGGCGCTCGTTCGCGTGGCGCGCGGCTCGAGGGGCGGCGCCCCCGAGCTCCCGGCCGCGGTCGCGTTCGGTCGCGTCGTCGGCGCGAGCGCGGAGATGCGGCGCCTCTACCCCTTGTGCGAACGGCTCGCCGCGTCGAACGTCCCCGTCATCATCGAAGGAGAGACGGGGACGGGCAAGGAAGTGCTCGCCGAGTCGCTCCACGAACGAGGCCCGCTGAGCCAGGCGCCCTTCGTCGTCTTCGACTGCACGGCCGTCCCGCCGAACCTCGTGGAGTCCGAGCTCTTCGGCCACGAGCGCGGCGCGTTCACCGGCGCGGTCGGCTCGCGCAAGGGCGTCTTCGAGCAGGCGGACGGCGGGACGCTGCTCATCGACGAGATCGGCGATCTCGACCTCTCGCTTCAGCCGAAGCTCCTGCGCGCCATCGAACGCTTGGAGATCCGCCGCGTCGGGGGCACGCGGCCCATTCGCGTGCAGGTGCGGGTGCTCGCCGCGACGCGCCGCGACCTGGATCACGCCGTGCAAACGGGTCTGTTCCGCGACGACCTGTTCCACCGCCTCGCGGTCGCGCGCATCGAGCTGCCTCCCCTGCGCGCCCGCCAAGGCGACGTACGGCCGCTCGCGCTGCACTTTTGCCGGGAGCTCGGCGGCGACGTGCACGCGCTCGGCGACGAGCTCCTTCGACGCTGGGAGGACCACGACTGGCCGGGCAACGTGCGCGAGCTCCGCAACGCGGTATCGCGCCACCTCGCGCTCGGCGAGCTCGCGTCGCATGGCGCCTTCGCCAAGCACGGGCGGAGCGAGGACCTCATCGAGCGCGTGCTCTCGATGGACCTTCCGCTCAGCCAGGCCCGCGAGCGCGTCGTGGAGGAGTTCGAGCGTCGCTACGTCGAGCGCATGCTCGCCAAGAGCGAAGGCGTCGTGTCGCACGCCGCCAGGGCGTCGGGCGTCGCGCGCCGCCACTTCCAGCGCGTCCGTGCTCGGCGCACGAAGTGAAGTGAGTGCGACCTGCGGCGTCGCACGGTGCGACCTCGCCGACCGCGGCCCCGGCTCCGCGGATCGTCGCAACACCGCGAGATCGTAGGTCGCGGCGAGCGGCACGTCGCGTGCTCGGGACGCGCCCATGCTACGCCTCCAAGCGCATCCGCTCGCCCTGTCCCTCGTCGTGCTCGCGTCGCTCGCGGGGTGCGGCTCCTCCGCCACACAGAGCGCGCCGGCGCCCGCTGGGCTCGATGGAGGTGCGTCGCCCGGCCAGGACGGCGGCCCCGTGGTCGTGACGCCGGGACAGCCGCCGCCGGACGGGTCGGCTGCGGCGCCGGACGCGACGGCGCCGGACGCGACGGCGCCGGACGCGACGGCACCGGATGCGTCCCCTCCTCCTCCTCCCCCGCCCGTGAGCTCGAACGGTCTCTCGCTGAGGGTCTCGGGCAACCAGCTCCTCGACGCCAACAACAAGCCGGTCCGCCTTCTCGGCGTGAATCGCTCCGGCGCGGAGGGCAAGTGCATCCAGGGCGGCACGCCCCCCAACTCGCTCGGCTGGAACATCTACGACAGCCCGACCGATCTCCCGTCGGCGCAGGTCATCGTCTCGTGGCACGCGAACGCGGTGCGCCTGCCGCTCAACGAGGACTGCTGGTTCGGCATCAACGGCGTCAACCCGCTGTACGGAGGGGCCAACTACCGGAAGGTCATCATCGACTACGTGGCAACCCTCCACCAGGCCGGCCTCTACGTCATCCTCGACCTGCACTGGAACGCGCCAGGCAACATCCCCGCCCTCGACCAGCAGCCGATGCCGGACGCCGATCACTCCGTCGACTTCTGGAAGGCCGTCGCCACCCAGTTCGCTTCCGATCCCGCGGTCGTGTTCGATCTCTACAACGAACCGTACGTCTACCCGAACTACATACAGAATCCGAACGGCGACCCGTGGGACTGCTGGCTCAACGGCTGCGGGATGAGCGTGTACATGACGGGAGGTACCCCGTACATGCAATCGCTGAACTGGAACGCCGCCGGCATGCAGTCGCTGGTCGACGCGGTCCGCAGCACGGGCGCGAAGAACCCCATCATGGTGGGCGGCCTCGGCTGGGCCAACGATCTCAGCGGCTGGCTCTCCCACAAGCCGAAGGATCCCCAGAACGCGCTGATCGCTTCATGGCACAACTACCCGAACCAGAACTGCACCGACGCCACGTGCTGGAACGCCACCGTCGCCCCGGTGGCGGCGCAGGTCCCGGTCGTCATCGGCGAGACGGGCGACGAAATCTGCGGCAGCACTCAGCTCATCGACGCGGAGCTGCCGTGGATGGACGCGCACGGCATCTCGTACCTCGGCTGGACGTGGAACGCCTGGCAGGGCTACTGCGAGGACGTGCTCATCACGGACTACTCCGGCACGCCGACGACGAACTACGGCCAGAAGTTCAAAGCCCTTCTGGCAAAGTCGAACCCCTGACGGGACGCGCTCCTCGAACCGCGACGGGCTACTCGGTCGCGTGGACGAGGCACTCGGAGGCCGGGGCCTCGTCCTTGGGGAACGCGCGGACGAGGGCCCTGGCGATCCGGGCGGCGCGCTCTCGATACCCCACGCCGTTGAAGTGGATGCCGTCCGCGGTGAACCACTCGTCGTGGACCTCGCTGGCCCAGTCGTAGACGCGCATGTTCGAGTAGCGGGCGCACGCCTCGGTCAGCGCCTGGTTCCAGCCCGCCATGTTCGCGTTCTGGTAGGGGCCCTTCTTCTTCAGCGTCTTCGTGGTCGTCCACAACACGGGCGTGTCGCCGACCTGCGCCATCATGGCGTCGATACGCGCGCTCAGCGTCGCGACGTTGCCGCCCGTGTTCGCCGGATCGTTGGTCCCCAGCGCCATCACGTAACAGCCGCCGTAGCCTTTCGCCTGCCTGCGCTTCACGATCTCGGTCGCGTTCGGCTGGTCCTTGTAGGTCTCGACCATGCTGCGCGCGCCGCTGATCTCCGCGAAGAAGCGCTCGACGCCGACGGCGCGGTAGCGCGCTCCGATCTGGTCGTCGACGTCCGGCAGCAAGACTTTCGAGACGAGGCCGAGCGAGGTCGAGTCACCGACGTGCGCCACCTCGCGGCACGAGGTCGACGTCGCGGGGGGAGCCGCCTGCACCACGGGCGGCATCGCGGGCATGGAAGCCGCGACGACTGCGATGGCCGCGGGCTTCGCCGAGGGCGCCTCGACCTTGTTCGGCGGGCTGGATCTCAGCGGCGACGCCACCCACGCGATCGCGGCGCCCGGCACGAGCACGAGGGCAACCCACGCGAGGCCCCGGCGCGCGCGGGGGAACACCCGACGGCGGGTCGGATCCTCGATCGGGCGGACGCGCGAGCCCATCCGGTCATCGTAGCGTGTCGGCGCGGCGCGTTCCATCGGCGCTGGCGGCGGCCACGCGGTTCGCGGACTTCGCTCAGCGCGGAAGCGACGCGAGCTCGAGCTCGAGCGCCTCCCACTCCGCCATCGCGCCCTTGATCGAGCTCGCGAGGTCGGCGTCCTCGCGTTCGAGCCGCGCGATGTCGTCGTTGCGCGTCTTCACGTAGAACTGCGGGTCGGCGTAGAGCGCCGCGATCTCCGCGCGGCGCGCCTCCTCGCGCTCGATGGCCTCCAGCAGCTTGTCGCGGCGCGCGGGGAGCGATTGCAGCCGGTTGCGGCGCCTCTTCTGCTCTTCCCACGAGAGCCCGTCGCTCGGGCCGGCCGCCGGCGGAGCGCTTCTATTGCGCGGGCTCTCGGCCTTCGCCTTCGCCGCGACGGCGCCCACGTCGAGGTGGTCGTCGCCCGATCGCTCGAGGTACTCCGCGTAGGTCCCTGGAAAATCGCGGAGGCCGGTCGCGGTCACCTCGACGATGCGCGTCGCGAGCTTCGAGACGAACCACCGATCGTGCGAGACGAAGAGCAGCGTGCCTTCGAACGCCGCGAGCCCGTCGGCGAGCGCGGCGATCGCCTCGAGGTCGAGGTGGTTCGTCGGCTCGTCGAGGATCAGCACGTTCGGCCTCTGCACCGCGAGGCGCGCGAAGATCAGCCGTGCCGCCTCCCCGCCCGAGAGCGAGCCGATGGGCTTGTCGACGTCGTGCCCCGAGAAGAGCACGCGCCCGAGCTGGCCGCGCACGTACGTCGTCGGCTCGCTCGGGCACGCGTCCCAGACGTACTCGAGCGGCGTCATCGTCTCGTTCTGCAAGAGCTCGTGGTGATCTTGAGCGAAGTAGCCGACGCGCGTCTCGTGTCCGAAGCGCGTGGTGCCGCGGTCGGCCTCCAGCGCGCCGACCACGATCTTGAGCAACGTGGATTTTCCGAGCCCGTTCGGCCCGATCACGGCGACTTTCTCGCCGCGGCGCACGGCGAGCGAGACGTCGCCGAGCACCTTCTTCGAGCCGTACGCCTTGGATACGGACTCGACCTCGAGCACGTCGCGCCCGCTCGGGCGCTCCTGCGTGAATCGAAAGAGCGGCGCCCTCCGCGACGTCGCCTGGAGCTCCTCGACCTCGATCTTCTCGATCTGCTTGAGCCGGCTCTGCGCCTGTTTCGCTTTCGTCGCCTTTGCGCCGAAGCGCTCCACGAACGCGCGCTTGTCCGCGATGACC
>DATIQP010000508.1:0-4691 GCA_035470765.1 Polyangiaceae bacterium
TTCTCGCACCTCGGCATGACCGGCGATTGGACCGTGCGCGACGCCGACGAAGCCGCGCTGCCGTTCGAGCGGGTGCGCATCGACGTGGAGCTTCGCCGGAAGATCGCGAGCGCGCGCTACACCGATCCCCGGCGCTTCGGCCGGCTTCTCGTCGTGCCAGGCGACATCCCCGAGTGGCAGGCCCTCGGGCGCGATCCGCTCTCCGAGGGCATCGACGAAGCGCACCTCGCCCAGGTCATGAAGAAGCGAAGGAGCGCGGTGAAGGTGGTGCTCATGGATCAGTCGCTGCTCCCGGGCGTCGGCAACATCATCGCCACCGAAGCCCTCTTTCGCGCGCGCATCGATCCGCGCGCTCCGAGCCGGAGCATGAACGAACGCGACGTGCACGCGATCGCCAAGGCGCTCGACGCGACCATCCGGAGGATGCTGGCGTACGACGAAGCCATCCTCGAGGACCCCGAGGCGGAGGCGCCGTTTCGCGTCTACGGTCACGCGGGCGAGCCGTGCCCGCGCTGCGGAAAGAAGCTCCGCCGCCTGATCGTGGGCGGCCGCGGCACCACGTTCTGCGCGGGCTGCCAGAGGGCCGCCCCAGGCTGAATGAGCCCGGGGCCTGAACCGGATCGCTGGCCTCGCCGGTCCTACGGGGAGGTGTCGACCATCGGGACGATGGTCGCACGGGTCGTCGGCCGTCAGGGGCCGCTGCCGCAGAAGACATTCACGAAGCTCAATACACCCGTGTCCGACTGGGGGAAGCAGCTTTGCAGCTTCGCCGTGGCGGCGTCGGCCTCGAGGGCCGCGCACGCGGGCGAGTTGCTGGCTGTGTCGACGTAGTTCTTGCACTCGTTCTGCACCGCCGAGTTGGTGCAAGTCGCTATGTCCGTCCCGCTGCAGGTGCCGCACGCATAGTCCTGGCAACCGTAGCTGGCGTCGAGGAGATCACCGCACGAGCCCGAGCCGCCGGCCTGCTTCTCCTGCGAGATCTGACCGAGCTCGAGGTCCACGCAGCCCGGCGTGTTGGGCGAGCACGAGATCGACGTGCACACGAACGCGCCCCACGCCGCCGCCGACTGGGCCGTGAAGACGCAACTGAGACACGAGCCCGCGTCGGCCTCGGCCGTCTTCCACGCATCGCAGGTCTGCTGCGTCGCGCTCGTCCCGTAGCAGGCCGTGACGAAGTCCGAGATCTCGGTGGGGCTGCACGCATTCTTCGATGCGACGGGCGTCGACATCGGCGTGGGCGTGTAGCCGCTCACGTCGCACAGCTCGCACGCGAGGCACGACGCGCATGCGCCGCCGCAGCCTACTTGGCACGCGCCGAGCGAACGGACCGGAGCGCTCGCGCCGCCGTTGCACACGCCCACGGTCGTTCCGGTGCAGGAGCACGCGAACATGGGCTTGCACGCTGTCCCTCCGCTCGGAAGACAGTGCGGCGTCGCCGAGCAGCCGTCGGCCGCGGGATAGAGGCACTGCGTCCCCGCCGGGCAACCGGCCGACGACGTGCACGGGATCGAGACGAACGCGTCGGTGCCGGCGTCCGCCACCGCGCCGTTGCTCGAGCAACTCGTCGGGATCGTCGCCGCGCAGAGCGCCATCCACCCGACGTGCGGCGCCCACCTCATCACGCCCTCACCCTAGCACTCACGAAGCCGGTCGGCACCGCTCCGCGGGCCGCGGCGCCCCTCCGTCGATCACGCGGGGCGTAGGTAGCGCTTCGGCCGCGGGCCACCGTTCAGCGACGCAGGCTCGTCCGCAGCGCGCCGCGCGATGCGGCCCCGGGTTTGCACCCCTCCCTCGAGAGGTTTTCGCCATGGCAACGACACAAGCAATCCCCACCAAGATGCGAGCTGCAGCGATGGATCGCTTCGGGCCGCCCTCCGTCGTTCACACGGAGGTGCTGCCGGTTCCGAAGCTCGGCAAGAGGGAGATCCTGGTGCGGGTCGCGACCGCAGGCGTGGGCACGTGGGACCCGGATCTCGTCGATGGCTCGTTCCAGGACGTCAAGGCGCGGTTTCCTCGCGTGCTGGGGTCCGACGGCGCCGGGACCATCGTCGCGCTGGGAAGCGACGTGAAGCGTTTCGCGGTCGGCGATCGCATCTACGGCTGGGGCTTCGCCAATCCCAAGGGCGGCTTCTACGCCGAGTACGCAGCGATCGCGGAGCGAGACGTCTCGAAGATCCCGGACTCGCTCTCCTTCGACGAGGCCGGCGCCCTCGCGGTCTGCGGCATCACCGCGCTGCAAGGGCTCGAGCAGCTCGGGCTCGACGAGGGGCAGAGCCTGATCGTCTTCGGGGCCAGCGGCGGCGTGGGGCACCTCGCCGTTCAGCTCGCCAAGCGGCTCGGGCTCCGTGTCTTCGCGGTCGCGTCGAGGGCCGACGGCGTGGATCTCGCCAACCGGCTCGGCGCCGATCAGGCGGTCGAAGGGCACGGCAAATCGCTCCTCCGCCGGCTCCGGGAGTTCGCCCCCGACGGGTTGGATGGTGCGCTCGTGTTTGCGGGGGGACACGGCTGGAAGCAAGAGCTCGAGCACGTCATCACGGGAGGCGCCGTCGCGTGGCCCAACGGTGTCGAGCCGGTGCCCGCCGTGCCCAAAGGCGTGAAGGGCAAGGCCTACGACGGAGTCGACTCGCCGGCTGCGTTCGCTCGCCTCAACGAGCTCGTCGCGCGTGGCCCGTTTCACGTCGAGCTCTCGAAGATCTACCCGCTCGACGCCACCGCGCAGGCGCTGCGCGATGTCCGGCATCACCACATCGGAAAGCTCGCGATCAAGCTCACGAGCTGACGCGCAGCACGTCCCGCGGTCCATACGGCGCGCTCGCTTACCCGTGGCTCTTCTTGAAGGGTGGCCCCCACCCCGCCCATGCTCGCCGGCATGCTCGCTCGCGCGGCGGCCTGCCCGTCACATGCAACATACACGCATACGGCCTTGCGCGAGCTTGCGCGTGCCGGCTGCGCGTGGGCGGCCTCCCCCACGTCCTCGCTTCGCTCGGACGGGGGAGGTTCGAGAGGCGCGGCTGCCCCCAAAGCGTTGAAGCGTTCCTACTGCGGCACCACGTACGTCACCGCCGGCCCCACGTTCACGCTCCCGCCCCCACCCACGGTCGTGACCGTCGCGCCCGTTTCATCGAGGACGGTGGCCACACCGCCTCGCCAGAGGGCGGTCGTCGTCGTAGTCATCGCCCAGACCGCGACCGCGGCCTTGCCTGTGCCGTCGCGGAAGAGGATCGCCATCCCATCCGGCGGCAGCCCGTCGACCGGCGCCGCGTCGGCGGTCGCCCACATGTCACCCACCGTCGCGAGCATCGCCTTGAGCGCGCCGTAGACGGGCTTCGGCGAGCTGTCGTGGTGCAACAGGCCAAAAGCGTCCTCGGGAGGGAACGCGGTGGGGTTGGGCCCGTCGCGCAGCGTGTACAAGAAGATCCCCGTCGCGCCTTGCCGCGCCGCGATGAGCGTGGCGCGCACCGTGAAGTGAGCCTGCGTCGCCTCGTCGACCGTGCCGTACACCGGCCAGCCGAGCTCGGTGATCCAGATCGGCTTGCTCCCCGCGCCGTGCTGATCGAGCAGCCAGGCGTGCATCTGGAGCTTCTGATCGAGCGGCGCGTCGTCGAGCTGACCCATCTCGGGTGGGTTCTGCGGCGGGTAGGCCATGTACGTGTGGACGCCCATCACGTCGAAGTGCGCCGCGAGATCGGGGTGCGCCGTGTACGCGTCCTCGAGCCACGGGATCGCGCCCTCGATGAGCTGCGGCGTGAAGACGGTGCCGCCGAGCATCACCTGCGCGCTCGGCGCCGCGGCATGGATCGAGGTGAACGAGGCCTCGAGCAGCGCGCCGTACGCGGCCGGATCGCCGCTCAGCGTCGGCTTCCAGAACCGGAAGCCGTTGTTCGGCTCGTTCCAGATCTCCCACGTATCCACCTTGCCCGCGTAGCGCGCCGCCACGGCGGCCGCGTAGGTCGCGTAGTCGTTCGGGTTCGTCGGCGGATAGTCGATGTCGCCGCCCGAGCTCGCGTTCGCCCAGCCGACGCCGTAGTCGAGCGTCCCGAGGAGCGTCACCCCGCGCGTCTGCGCCTCGGCGACGAGCGCATCGTACGCCGTGTAGTCGAACGTGCCCTTCTGCGGCTCGATCTCGCTCCACACGAAGTCACGGCGGATCATCACCCCGCCGAGATCGATCGCCGCGTCGAAGTACCCTTGCCGCAGCGCGCTCGACGCCGCATCGGTGCCGAGCGGCATGTCGCCGGGGTTCGAGGCGATCCCGCAGAACGAGCGCAGCGGCTTCTGGACCGGGCCGCGATCGACGAGCCCCGCGTCGCCGAGGATCCAGCTCGGCGGCGAGTCGTCGCTCGCGTCCGCGCCGCCGTCGTTCGCCGTGCCGAGCGTCGGCCCGCACGCCCACGCCCACGTCCCGAGCGACAGGAGCGCGACGAGGTGAGCCGATTTCATTCGGCGCCGATCGTCGCGCTGGGCGGGGCTCGGCGCAAGGGCGAAGGGCGGTGATGGGTGGCCCCCACCCCGCCCATGCTCGCCGGCATGCTCGCTCGCGCTGCGGCCTCCGCAACTGCGTGCATCTTACATAAATCGGCCTTGCGCGAGCTTGCGCGTGCCGGCTGCGCGTGGGCGGCCTCCCCCACGTCCTCGCTTCGCTCGGACGGGGGAGGTTCGAGAGGCGCGGGGGACGCGACCGGGGAGCTTGG
>DATIQP010000509.1:0-2257 GCA_035470765.1 Polyangiaceae bacterium
TCTTCGTGGCCACCGGCATGCTCCTCGACCCCACGAAGATCGCGGAGAGCCTGCCGCTCACGCTGGCGACGCTCGGCGCGATCTGGATCGCGAAGCCGCTCGTCGCGCTCGTCGTCATGCTCGCGCTCCGCCGTTCTGTGAGCACCGCGACCCACGTCGCCCTCGGCCTCGGTCAGATCGGAGAGTTCTCGTTCGTGGTCGCCAGCCTCGGCGCGCAGCTCGGTGTCTTGCCTGCGCGCGCCTCGCAGTCGCTCATCGCCGCTTCGGTCGTCTCCATCACGGTCAACCCACTGATGCTCGGCCTCGCCGCGCCCATCTCGCGAGCGCTGGGGCGGTGGCTCCGCCCCACAGGCGAGTCGCGCGAGCTGGCCCCCCCCGCGAAGGAGCCGGGCTACCGCGTCATCGTCGTGGGGTATGGCCCGGTCGGGCAGAGCCTCACGAGGCTGCTCTCCGAGAACCGCCTCGAGGCGACGGTCGTCGAGCTCAACCACGAGACCGTGGCCTCGCTTCGCGCCCGCGGGATCGAGGCCGTCTACGGCGACGCCTCGCAGCGCGAGATCCTCGAGCGCGCCGGCGTCGCCACGGCGGGCAGCCTCATCTGCACGTCGTCGAGCCCGCCCGGTGCCGTCATCCAGATGGCGAAGCACCTCAACCCCGCGCTCGTCGTTCTCTCGCGCGCCAATTACCTCCGCGACGTCCCCGCGCTCACGCTCGTGGGGGCCACCGAGGTCGTCTCGGCCGAGGGCGAGGTGGCGCTCGCGATGGTCGAGCGGCTGCTCACGCGGCTGGGCGCGACGGGCGAGCAGCTCGATCGCGAGCGCGACCGCGTGCGGCGCGAGGTGGCCGAGATGACGAGCGGCACCAAACCGCCTTCCCCCCGCTCGAGCGGGCGCGTACCGTGAAAGACACCATGAAGAAGCTCCCCCACGGCGCGCGCACGATCGTAACGGGCGCGGGCAGCGGGTTCGGGCGTGCCATCGCGCTCGAGCTCGCCTCCCGAGGCGCGCGTGTCGTCACCAGCGACATCGATCTCGCCACCGCCGAGGAGACGGCGGCCTCGGCGCGCGCGGCCGGAGGTCAGGCCGATGCCTTGCGCGCCGACGTGCGCAGCGCAGAAGACGTGAAGCGGCTCGTCGATCACGCGGACGAGCGATGGGGTGGGGTCGACGTGCTGGTGAACAACGCCGGCGTCGCCGTGGTCGGCGCGGTCGGCGAGGTTCCTCTCGAGGACTGGCGGTTCGCGATCGACGTGAACCTGCTCGGCGTGATCCACGGCTGCCACTTCGCCGTTCCGTCGATGAAGAAGGCCGGGCGCGGCTGGATCCTGAACGTCGCGTCGGCGGCCGGCTTCGTCACCGCGCCGTACATGGGCCCCTACAACGTCACCAAGGCGGGCGTCATCGCCCTCTCCGAGACGTTGCGCACCGAGCTCGAGAAGGACGGCATCACGGTCTCGGCGCTCTGCCCCACGTTCTTCCGCACGAACATCCACAAGGCGCAGCGCAGCCCGGAGAAACTGCGCGCCGCGTCCGCCAAGCTGGTCGAGAACGCCAACTGGACGGCGGAGGGCGTCGCGCGCGCTGCGCTCCGCGGTCTCGAGGGAGGCTCGCTCTACATCATCCCGCAGAGGGACGGGCGGGCGATCTATCACGCGAAGCGCGCGCTCGGCAGCGCCTTCTACGCGCTCTCCGGCAAGGTCGCGCGCCGCACCACGGGGCTTTGATCCCGAGCGGATTAGACGAGCGCGGCAACGGCGACGGCGAGCGACGTCACGACGGGGATTGCCAGGTTGTCGTCCACGCGCGAGACGAAGAGCTCGACCGCCGCACCGACGACGCCGGCCAGCGCCGCGAGGCCGAGGCGTGAAGCCTCGTAGGTGCCCGCCGCTCTCATCCAGGCGAAGGCCGCGAGCGAGCCGGCCGCCACGAACGCCGCAGCGCCCTCGAAGGATCGGCCCGACGCGAGACTCCGCCGCCCGAAGCGACGGCCGAAGAAGCCAGCCATCGGATCGGCCACGGCGAGCACCACGACGCCGACCTCGGCGGCATGGATCGGCACGAAGAGCGCCATGAGCACGAGCGCCGTCGCGTACCAGGTTGCAGAGTTGACCTGGTGCCACTCGTGCGCGTGCGCGACCGGGCCGAAGAAGCGCATGAGCCGCGCGTTCACGGCCGCGCTTCGCCGGCGTAGGACCTCACACGTCCAGGCGAACGTCGCGAAGGTGGCGGCCGCGCCGACGAGCCACGCGCGCGAGGGC
>DATIQP010000510.1:0-4001 GCA_035470765.1 Polyangiaceae bacterium
CGTCCACGCGGCCGCGAGCCAGGCGCACGTCGGTGCGCGTGGCCTCGGCGTCGCGCAGCGCCTGCTCGATCGGGCCCGCGCCCTCGAGCGACGGCTCTTCCTTCACGTCGACCGCGGTGTTTTCGCCGAGGATCACGCCCAGCGACTCGCGCGCCCGATCGAGCAGGATCTTGGCGCTCTGCACCTGCACCTCGGCGGTGCCGAGCTCCTGCTCCGCCCGCGCCTCGTCGAGCGTCGTGCCGACGCCGCCGGCGAGGCGGGACTTGGCGAAGTCGTAGTGAGCCTTCGCATTGTCCCTGGCGATCGTGGAGACCTCGACGAGCCGCTTCAGCGAAAACACGCTGAGGTAGCCGCGCGCCGCCGAGAGAGCGACGAGGCGGTTCTGATCGGCGACGTTGAGCTTCTGCACGTCGACGTTCTCCGAGGCGTGCGACCAGGCCGCCCACGCCGGGGGCGCGACGACCGGAACGTTCACCAGGAGGTTGCCGAACACCTGGTTCCGAGGCGAGATGACGGTGCAGCCCGCCGTGCCGCCGATGCAGCCGGGGGGCAGCGTGCGATCGGAGTCGAGCAGCGTGTAGGTGGCGTTGAAGGAGAGCGTGGGCAAGGACGCTGAGCGCGTCTCCTCGACCACGGCCGCGAGCCTGCGCTGCTCCGCGAGCGCCTTCTGCGCGGACGGGTTGCGGGCGATCGCCTCCTTGACGGCCTCCGAGAACGACAGCGCGCGCACGGGCGCTTCCTGCGCGAGCGCGTGGCTCGAGATCATCGCGATGGCGGCGAAGCTCGCGCCCGTCATCCACTTGTGCATCATGAGAGATCCTCGTCCGGCGTGGTCCGCTTGGCGAAGCGGTCGAGCAGCGTGTAGAGCGACGGAATCAAGAAGAGCGTCACCACCGTGGAGACGGCGAGGCCGCCGATGACCGCGCGCGCGAGCGGCAGGTTCGTCTCGCTCCCCTCGCCGACGCCGAGCGCCATCGGCATGAGCCCGAAGATCGTGGCCAGCGTCGTCATGAGGATGGGCCGAAGGCGCGTCTGCGCGGCCTGCACGGTGGCCTCGAAGATCGGCATTCCGCGGCGGCGAAGCACGTTGGCGAAGTCGACCAGCAAGACGCCGTTCGACACGACGATGCCGACCATCATGATGATGCCCATCGCGCTGTTCACGCTGAGCGTCGTGCGCGTCACGAAGAGCGTCAGCATGACGCCGCTGATGCCCATCGGCACGCTGAACATGATGACCAGGGGATCGACCAGCGACTTGAACTGCGACGCGAGCACCATGTAGACGAGCGCAAGCGCCATCAAGCCAGCGAAGCCGATGCCGGCGAACGCGGCCTTCTGCGCGGCCGTCTGACCGCCGAGCGTCGCCGTGAAGCCGTCGGGCGGCGGGTTGTCGTCGACGATCTGCTGCGTCGCCCGGCTCGCCGAGCCGAGGTCCTTGCCCGGCGCGACGTTCGCCGTCACGTCGACGATGCGCTGCAGGTACTTGCGCGCGATCGTGACCGGCCCGCTCGAGCGGCCCACCTTCGCCAGGTTCGCCAGCGGCACCATGCTCCCCGAAGGCGTCCGGAGGAAGACGTCGTCGAGGTCGTCGGTGTGGCTGCGGTCGTGGTCCTCGGCGCGGACGTTGATGAAGTACTCGTTGCCCGTCTTCTGGTCGGTGAACGGAACCGGCGCGAACTGGACGCTGCCCGAGAGCGTGGCCAGCACGCTCTGCGCGATCTGCTGCTCGCTGATCCCGAGCACGCCCGCCTTCTCGCGATCGACGACGACGTCGAGCTCCGGGTAGTTCTCCTCGCGCGAGACGTCGACGTCGACCAGCAGCGGCTTGCCGTCCGCGTCGGTCGCCTCGCGCAGCAGCGTCTTGAGCTTCTTGGCGTAGACGGAGGCCTCCTCGAGATCGTAGCCGAGCACCTCGACGTCGATGGGGGCCGGCGAGCCGAAGTTCAAGATGCGCTTCACGATCCCGCCCGTGAAGAAGAAGATCTGGGTGCCGGGGTAGTCGCTGGCGAGCGCCTTGCGGACGCGCTCGGTCGCCTCGACGTCGCTGATCGACCGCTGCGCGTGGGGGATGAGGTTGACGTTCAGGTTGCCGGAGTGCGGGCCCGTGTTCGCCGTGTAGACCGCGGTGCGGCCCTGCGGCAGGCCGTTGTCCGCGAGCAGCGTGTTGAAGAAGACGCTCTTCCCATCGGGCTGAGTGAGCGCCTTGGTCACGGTCCGTTCCAGGCGCTCGGCCACCTGCTCGGTGCGCTCGACCCGCGATCCGATCGGCGTGCGGTAGATGACCTGCAGCTGGCCCTCGTCGCTGTCGGGGAAGAACTCCGTGCCGATCCGCTTGACCAGCAGCAGCGACGCGAAGAATGCGCCGAACACGACGATGATCAGCATCGCGCGGTGGTGGAGCACCTTCCTGAGCGTGCGCCCGTACGCTGCGTCGAGCCGGTCGAAGGCGCGCGCGAACGTGCCTCGCAGGCCGGCCTTGGCATCCGCCACGTGGCTCTTGAGCACGTAGAAACACAAGAGCGGCGTCACCGTGCGGGAGACGAAGAAGCTCACGATGAGGGCGAAGCTGATGACCATCGCGAACGGCAAGAAGAGATTGCGCTGAACCCCCTTCAGGAAGAGCACCGGGAAGAAGACGACGATGGTCGTGATCGTCGAGACGAGGATCGGCATCGCGACCTCTTGCGCGGCGGCGAGCACGGCCTTCTTGCGATCCGGATCCGTCTCGAGGTGCCGGTGGATGTTCTCGAGCTCCACGATGGAGTCGTCGACGAGGCGGCCGATCGCGAGGGCGAGGCCGCCGAGCGTGAAGACGTTGAGCGTCTGGCCTGTGAAGTACAGCGGCAC
Organism: Polyangiaceae bacterium; assembly: GCA_035470765.1. Classification (GTDB taxonomy): domain Bacteria; phylum Myxococcota_A; class Polyangia; order Polyangiales; family Polyangiaceae; genus DASXHD01. Next base: position 2,851 of record DATIQP010000510.1, read on the forward strand.
GAACGTGGCGACGATGGAGAGCGGGATCGCGACGGCGATGATGCCGGTGGCGCGACCGCTCAACAAGAAGGCTAGGATCACTGCGATCGCGAGCAAGCCGCCCTGCACCGCCTCGTGCTCCAGCGATTTCACGGCGGCGCGGATGTACGTCGACTGATCGAACGAGATGTCGAGCTTCACGTTCGCCGGGACGTTGCGCATGTGCTGGATGGCGTCGCGCACCTCGTCGACGACCTGGATGGTGTTCGCGCCGGGCTGCTTGAGCACGCGCAGGTAGACGCCGCGCTGGCCGTTGACCCGGACGATGTTGAACTGGTCCGCCTCCGAGTCCTCCACCGTCGCCACGTCCGACACGCGCACCGACGCGCCGCTCTGCCCGCCCGTCTGGACGTTCTGCGCCTGACGGATGACCACGTCCTCGAGGGGCTTCGCCGAGGTGACCTGGGTGTTGGTAAACACGTTGTAGTCGCGGTCGCCCGTCCGCAGATCGCCGCTCGGCAAGAGCAGGTTGGTGCTGCGGATGGCCTCGACCACGTCGAGGATGCCGAGGCCGCGCGCGCGGAGCTGGTCGCGGTCCGTCATCACCTCGATCTCGCGGGTCTTGCCGCCGCCCACGCTCGCGCTCGCGACGCCGGAGAGCCGCTCGAACTGGGGCTCGATGACGTTGTACGAGAGATCGTAGAGCTGCCGTTCGTCGAGCCCCTCGCCGCGGACGACGACCTGCACCACCGGGATGTTGGTGATGTCGAACTTGAGGATGAACGGCTGCTGGATCCCCGGCGGCAGCGTGTTCAAGATCTGCGAGATGCGCTGCTGGACGTCGAACTGGGCGTTGTCGAGGTTGACGTCGAAGTTGAACCAGACGCTCACGACGGAGACGCCCTGCTTGGACGTGCTCTCGACGCGGTCGACGCCGGGCGACGCCGCGACCGCGCGCTCGATGGGCTGCGTGATGGACTTCTCGATGTCGGCCGGCCCGGCGCCTGGATAGAACGTCGCGACGCGCACGACCGGAATGTTGATGGTCGGGAAGAGGTCGACCGAGAGGCGGTCGACGGAGACGCCGCCCAGGACGAGCACCATCAGCGACACCATCAAGATGAAGACGGGGTTGCGAAGCGCGAGGCGGGTCAGCCACATGGCGCGTCAGC
>DATIQP010000511.1:0-4004 GCA_035470765.1 Polyangiaceae bacterium
CGCCATCGTGACGATGAACGGCGGCGGCTCCGAGCTTCTCGCCGCGTACCTGCGCATCACCGACTACAAGATCATGAGCGTCGATCGGAAGAGCGGCACGTGGAGCACCTCGCCCGTCCAGGTGAACGTCAACGCCTTCACCGACGACCCGCTCGCGCTCGCGGCGCTCCCCGGCGGCAAGGCGCTGCTCGTCTACCGCGGCTCCGACAAGAAGCCGTACTTCAGCGTCTGGGACGGGCAAGCGTGGAGCGTGCCCGCGGCCGCCCTCGGCGCGAGCAACCCGTCGATCGCCTCGGCGCCTTCCGCCGCGGCGGGCGTGTGCGGCGCCGACGCGGTCGTGGCGTGGGCCGAGACCGGCGGCGGCGTCGTGGTGGTGCCCTTCACCGCCGGCGCGTTCGGCTCGCCCCAGAGCGTCGCGGGCACGAGCGGAGCCAAGTTCGTCGCCGTCGGGACGCTTCCCTGATCGCTCGCCGTCACCGGCAGCGCGAACGGTAGTTGCGCTCGATGAGGCGCACCTCCGGCGCGTCGGGCGCCATCAGGCGCTTGACGGACTCGATCGCGAGCGCCGCGTCCCGGCAATCGCCGGCGTCGATCCACCGCGCGGCGAGCGCGAGGCGCTCGGGCGCGCGCAGCAGCGCGAACGGATCGGTCAGCGAGAAGCGCGCGACGCGCACCCCGGTGCCCGCGAACAGACCGATGCAGACTGCAAGGATTCCCGTCGTCAGCACGGGGCTGAAGCTCTGGCCTCGCTTCCAGGTGATGGCGACGCTGGCACCCGCGAGCGCGCCGCCCGCATGGGCGGCGTTGTCGAAGCTTGGGCTCTTCACCGTCAAGAAGAAGCTCGTCGCGATGCCGAGGGCGAGGAGCATCCCGAGCCAGCCGGCCATCGCCCGCATGACCGGGCTGCGCGGCCCCTCGACGCGGTAGCCGATCACGAGCGCGGCGCCGATCAGCCCGCAGACCGCACCCGACGCGCCGACGCTGAGGCGCTGCTCCTGCGAGAGCCAGCCGAAGAACGTGCTGCCCGTGCTCGCGCCGAGCGCCGACAGGATGTAGAGCGGCGCCATCCTCGCGACGCCGACGCTGCGCTCGACGAAGGGACCGACCTGCCGGAGCGCGACCATGTTGAAGGCGATGTGGAGCAGCGAGCCGTGGACGAAGCACGACGTGAGCAGCGTCTCGTAGCGGTGCTCGTAGAGCGTCGCCCCGACCTCGTTGCCGCCGAACGCGAGCAGCACCCACGAGGGCATGCCGACGAGGGAGCGAATGCCGCCCAGCGCGACCTGCGCCGCGAAGACGGCGAGGTTGACCGCGATGATGCCGAACGTGAGCGGCGCACGGCGAAAGAGCGGCGGCTCGCTGACGCGCTCCCGCGGCGCGGGACGAACCGGGACCGCCTCACCCGACGTGGTCACGCCGTCACCATAGCACCGTGATGCGCCGCGAGCCGGCCGTGTGGTAACCGAGGAGGGACCATGTCACCCGCCGATTTGGAGGCGTTCCTCGCCCAGGCATTTCCCGACCTCGACACGACGGAGTTCGAGGTCGAGGCGGTGCGCGCCGACGGCGTCGATCTTCGCCTGCGCGTCGAGCCGAAGCACCTGCGACCTGGGGGGACGGTCTCCGGCCCCACGCTGATGACCCTGGCGGACACGGCCACGTACCTCGCGCTCGTCGCGCGGAAGGGCCTCGAGGCCGCGCCCGCGGTGACGACCAGCCTGACGATGCAGTTTCTCCGGCGCCCGCCCCACGCGGACGTGCGCGCGCGCGCCACGCTGCTGCGCGCCGGTGCGCGGCTCTCGGTGGCCGAGGTCCTGATCTCGCCCGTGGAGGGCGGAGAGCCGGTGGCGCACGCGACGGTGAGCTATTTTCTGCCGGTGAAGTAGCGACGGAGACGGAGGCGGGCGGCGGCGCTATAGTGCGTCGTACGGCATGCGAGCGCAGTATAGTTCTTCCCCCGAACGGCGCCGCGAGCACGACGAGCGCCGCGAGGCCTTCCTGCGAGGCCTCGGCGCAGCGGTCCGCTCGCGCCGCACCTCGCGCGGCCTCACCCTGAAGGCGCTCGCGCAGACCGCCCGCGTGAGCCCGCGGTTCTTGCTCCAGCTCGAGGGCGGCGAAGGCAACGTCTCGGTGGCACGCCTGCTCGACATCGCGGAGGCGCTCGGCACCTCCCCATCCGAGCTGCTCGCCGAGGCCAAGGGCGCGCCCGCCCCGACCGCGGGCGTCGTGGCGCTGGTGGGGCTTCGCGGCGCTGGCAAGAGCTCGGTGGGAGAGCTGGCGGCGCGCGAGCTCGGGGTCCCGTTCGTGGAGCTCGACGCGCTCGTCGCCAAGCACGCGGGCATGAGCCTCGCAACCATCTTCGAGATGCACGGCGAGGCCTACTTCCGGCGCGTCGAGCGCGAGGCGCTCCGCAAGTTCCTCGCCGAGACGCCGCGCGCCGTGCTCGCCACCGGCGGCTCGATCGTCACCGACCGCGAGACGTACGCGCTGCTGCGCAAGCACGCGACGACGGTCTGGCTACGCGCGGACGCCGAGGACCACCTGCGCCGCGTCGTCGCGCAGGGCGACGTGAGGCCGATGCAGGGCCGGCCCGCCGCCAAGAACGAGCTGCGCGAGCTGCTCCGCGGACGGCGCCACCTCTACGCGCAGGCCGACGTCACCATCGACACCTCCAGCCTCGGGCTCGACCGTACCGTCGCGCGCGTGGTCGAGCACGCGCGGCGCGCCAGGTCCACGGCGCCCTAATTCCTTGGCCCGGGGCCGGAAACTGGGCAGACTCCCGGCCATGCGGCGCGCTGCCGTCCTAGTTGTATTCTGCATGCAGTGCGCGCAGCGCAGCGACGCGCCAGCCACCGCCCACGCCAGCCAGCCGGCCGCGAACGGAGCGGCCGCTGCCGCGTCGCCGCCTCCGGCCGAGACCGCGGAGCTCGCCGCCGAGCTCGCCGCGAGCCAGGCCGCCGCGACGCCCCCGCGCATGCGCAAGGTCGTCCTTCACGTCGGCGACTCCATGGTGGGCTACGGCCACGGCCTGTCGCTCGCGCTCAAGCGCCGCTTCGACGCCGCCGGCATCGAGTACCACTGGGACGCGTGGACGAGCGCCAACATCCCGACCGTCGATCCGGCGCAGCGCAAGCACACCGGCGACCACGATCGCTCCGAGCGGCTCGACAAGCTCATTCGCGCGTTCAACCCGGACCTCATCCTGCTCAACCTCGGGACGAACAACCTGGCCATCCAGCGGCCCGAGGCCTACGCCGACGGGATCCGCTCGATCGCCAAGCACCTCGGCGAAAACGGCCGCGACTGCCTGTGGATCGGCCCCATCCGGCCGAAGTGGAGCCACAACCCGGACATGTTCGACGTGCTCAAGAACAACGCGTCGCCGTGCGAGTACTTCGACTCGTCGCCGATCCACCCGCCGCTGCAGAGCGACGACATCCACCCGACCGACCCCGGCGGCTAGCAGTGGGCGACGGCGATCTGGGACTACCTCGGCGAGCCGCCGGTCGACTGAGCCTCGCTCACGAGCCGGGTCGCTTGGTGCCACGAGGCCGCCCGGCTCGGGCTGCTTTCCGCTGGGGCGTCGTGCTACCTTCCGCCGCGATGATCGAGCTAAAGAGCTATCTCGCGGGCAAGTGGATTGCGGGCCAGGGCAAGGCGAGCGTGCTCGTCAACCCGGCCACTGAGCAGGAGATCGCCAGGGCGAGCACCGAGGGCGTGGACTTCGGCGCCGCGTACGCGCACGCGCGCGACGTCGGCGGGCCAGCGCTGCGGGCGCTCTCGTTCGCCCAGCGCGGCGAGCTGCTCAAGGCGATGTCCAAGGCGATCCACGCGCACCGCGACGAGCTCTTGACCGTCGGCATCGAGAACGGAGGCGTCACCCGCTCCGACGCGAAGTTCGACATCGACGGCGCCATCGGCACGCTCGCCTTCTACGGCGATCTCGGCGCGCAGCTCGGCGACGCGAAGACCCTCGACGACGGCGAGGCGTTCCAGCTCGCCCG
>DATIQP010000512.1:0-9125 GCA_035470765.1 Polyangiaceae bacterium
CGACGCCGCCGAGAAGCGCCGCCTGATGGGCGCGGCCGACACCTACATCGCCAAGCCGTGGCGCGAGGAGGTCTACCTGCAGATGGCGAGCTACCCGCACCCGGTGCTCGGCCACGAGCTGGCGCACGTCATCGCGGGCAGCTTCGGCCGCGGGCCCTTCCGGATCGCCGGATCGCTCGACGGCCTCTTCCCGAACCCGGGGCTGATCGAGGGCGTCGCCGTGGCGGCGTCGCCGGACGAGGACGAGCTCACCGATCTGGAGTGGGCGGCGGCGATGAAGAAGCGCGACGCCCTGCCGCCCATGGAGCGCATCTTCTCCGCGGGCTTCCTCGGCGAGTCGGCGGCGAAGAGCTACACGCTCGCGGGCGCCTTCATCCGGTGGATGGCCGACCAGAAGGGCTGGCAGTCCGTGCGCGCCTGGTACTCGGGCTCCGCGAGCGTCGAGTCGATCTTCGGCGAGGACTGGAGCGCCATCGACGCGGCGTTCCGCGCGTCGCTCGACTCCATCGCGCTCCCGCCCGCCGCCGAGGCGTACGTCGCGTCGAAGTTCCAGCGCCCCAGCGTCTTCGGGCGCAAGTGCCCCCACGAGGTGGACGCGCTCCGGCACGAGGCCGATGGCTGCCGAGACGCCCACCAGATCGCGCGCGCGCGCGAGCTCTACGACGAGGCGCTCTCGCGCGATCCGCACGAGCCCGGCACGCGGCTCGCGCGCGCGGTGATGGAGCTGCGCTCGGGCGACGCCCGCCGCGGCCGCGCCGAGGTGGAGGCCATCTCGCGCGACGAGCACGAGCCGCTCTCGGTGCGTCACAAAGCCAAGGACGCGCTCGCCGACCAGGACATGCTCGACGGCAAGCTCGACCGCGCCGCAGAGGAGTACCAGGCCCTCGCCGCCGAGACGCCCGACGAGGACGCGGCGCGCACGCTGGAGGTCAAGGCCATCGCCGCGCGCGATCCCGACGCGCGCGCGGCCGTCACCGCGCTCCTCATCGGCTCCCAGACGCGCCCGTCCGATCCGGCGCTCGCGGCGGGGCTCATCGGCGAGTGGGAGGGCAAGAGCCTCGCGGCGCCAGCCGCGGAGCACGGGGGCAGCGGCGTGCTCGCGTCCTACCTGCTCGGGAAGAACGTCGTGTCGCACGGCTACTACGCCGAGGCCGCGCCGCGCTTCGATCGCGTCCTCGCAGCGCCGCAGGGCGAGGGGGTCACGCCGCGCATCCGCCGCGAGTCGCTCCGGCAGCGAGCCGTCTGCGCGTGCGCGCTCGGCGACGCCGACGCGATCGGGCGGCTTCGCGCCCTCGCCGAGAGCTCCGACGGCCCCTACGCCGCGAGCGCAGGCGGCCGGCGAGAGTCGGTTTTGCGCCTGCTCGAGCGATGCGCCCCTTTACGCGCGCCCGAACCATGACGAAAGTGCACGTATGCTCCCCGAGCTGAAATTTTCCGTTTTCCGCATCCCGGTCAGGGTTCAGCTCTGGTTCCTCGTTCTGAGCGTCCTCATCGGGACCTGGTGGAACTTCCACGACCCGGCGAGCATCCTGCTCTTCGTCGCCATCGTCTTCGTCTCCGTCCTCACGCACGAGCTCGGCCACGCGTTCATGGGGCGCGCGTTCGGCCTCAAGCCCGCGATCGCGCTCCACGGCCTGGGTGGCCTCACGAGCTGGACGGGCGGGCGCGCCATCGGCCCTGGCCGGTCGTTCCTCATCAGCCTCGCGGGCCCCGCGATGGGCTTCTTCCTCGGCGGCCTGCTCCTGCTCGGCGGCTTCGCCATCACCGTCCTCGCGCCGTCGTACCACATGCCGGAGCAGGCTCACGCGCTCGCACTGGCCGCGCTCTCGGTCAACATCGTCTGGAGCATCTTCAACCTGCTCCCGATCCTGCCGCTCGACGGCGGCAACGCGCTCCGCTCGTTCTGGGCGCTCACCAAGATCGGCGATGCCGAGGTCGTCGCGCGGATCGTCTCGATGATCGTCGGCGTCGCCCTCGCCGCCCTCGCCGGCATCACCAACCCCAGGGGCAACCTCTTCATCGTCGTCATCCTGGTGATGTACGTCGGCCAGAACTACACCGGCCTGCGCGTGCGCTTCGCCACGCGCGGCGACGAGCTCTACCTCCGCCAGCTCCGCGACGCGTACCCGGTGTGGCTCGGCGCGCAGGACGGCGCCGCGATGATCCGCGCCGGGACGCAGGCTCGCGCGTCCGCGAAGACGCCGCAGCTCGTCGCCTACGCCACGGAGATCATCGCCATGGGCCAGTGCCTCGAGGGCGACGCGCGCTCCGGGCTGGCCACGCTCGGCGCCCTGCCGCGCGGCTTCGCGCCGAGCCTGGAGGTCGCGCTCCACGTGCTGGACGCGGCGGGTGAGCATGCCGCCGCGCTCGAGTTGCTGCGCAGGGCCGCCGAGTCTTCGGGCGATCCGGAGCTCCAGCGCCGCTTCGAGGACGCGCGAGAGCGCGCGCGCATCACGGGCCTCGTGCGCTGAAGTGCCGTCCACGAATGTCGGCGTGCTACGTGCACGCCGACTGAGCTACTGGCAGTCGGTCGAGCAGCTCGTCTGCATGCACTGCTCGAGATTGCCCAGCTCGGTGGAGCCGTTCGGGTACTGCGTGCTGCAGGCGTCGACGCACGTCTGGTCCGGCGCGCCGCCGTCGCTCGGGAAGCACGCGTTCACGCAGCCGACGAAGGCCATGCAGTCCTGATCGTTGCCGCACGTCACGTCCTCGGAGCAGCAATTGGCGCCGAGGCACGAGTCGCAGCTGGGCATGCCCGTGGGGAGCGTGAGCGTGCACGTCGAGGTCGTCACGTCGGGAGGGTCGATGGAGGCGTCTTCGACGACCGAGGCCTCCTCGGGTGGGGGCTTGCCGCTGTCGTGCGGCGCCGCGTCCTTGGTCCCGGCGTCCTGGCCGAAGGGGTGGGAGTGGTCGGCACCCTCGAGCGATCCGTAGGCGCAACCGGCCAGCATGGAGATGAATGCAAAATACACGTAGGGCTTCACGAGGGCACCTCGCGAGGAAGAAGCGTCCCTCTCGGGACGCGAGCGGCGAGGACCCTCGCGCTCGCAATGCCCCGCGCGCGCTTCGAGAGGTCCCCAGTGGTCCGGCGCTCCACGACGAGAGCCGGAAAGTGTCAAGCGCACATTGAGTGTCGGGTGCGCAGGATGTCATTCATGCGCGCAGAGAATTTTTTCGGAGGCGGAGGCGGGCGTCGGAGACGGGGACGGGGACGGAGACCGAGACGGGGACGGAGTCGGAGACGGGCGTCGGAGATGGCGGGTTGGTGCGTCTGTCGAGCCGAAGCGTTCGAACCGGTTGACAAAACCGGCCCGGTTGGGCAGCGTGCGCCCGCTCCGATGCTCGCTCCGCGGGCTTCGGGCCCAGGTAGCTCAGTTGGTAGAGCAGGGGATTGAAAATCCCCGTGTCGGCGGTTCGATTCCGTCCCTGGGCACTTCTGCTCGCCTCCCGGCGTGCCAGTGGTCCGTCATCGACGTTGCTGTACTTCGAGGACTCGTACAGCAACGTGCGATTCCGTCCCTGGGCACTTCTGCTTGGACAGCACTTCGTGCTGCAAGCCAGGGGGACATCATCTGTCCTCGGTGGACTTCGCTTCGCTGCGTCCACTCCGGAGCGATTCCGTCGCTATCAGAGCACGGCGGTCGCGAGGACCACGAGCTTCTCCTTGTCTGCGCGGATGCCTCGCGTGCCGCCGCGCGCGATCGTGACCAGGCTGCCCGCCTTGATCGGCAGCTCGCCCTCGTCGGTGAGCATCACGCCCGAGCCCTCGAGCGCGTAGAAGAACGCCTGGTTGTCCTCCGGGTGCGGGGGGATTCCCTGGCCGGGCGCGAGGCAGACGAGCACGACCTTCGAGCGCTCGTCGGCGTGGACGATGCGCGGCTTGAACGGGGTGGAGAAGTCGACCTTGGAGGTGATGTCTTGGATCGGCATCCATCCTGGGTGCCGCGAGCGGCCGCTCCGCGCCATGAGCGATGTCAGCGCTGAAGTGCCGTTCACGAATGCCGGCGTGCTATCTGCACGCCGGCTGAGGGATGTCATTGCCCTCGAGGCCGCCTGGCTCTTTCTTTCGGTCATGCATCTGCACCTTCAAGCCGATCAGCTCTATCCCTTCGACGCCCGCGGCATCGCGAAGCGTTTCCGCCACGCGGCCATCTTCGGCGCCCTCGACGCGCTCCGGCCCGGCGAGACCATGCGCTTCTGCAACGACCACGATCCGCTCCCGCTGCTCGAGCAGCTCCGCGCCCGCTACGGCGCGAGCGTGGTGATCGAGTACGTCAAGCGCGAGCCCGGCGAGATCGTCATCGACTTCAAGCGCGTCTGACCGCGCAGTCGGCCTCCGCGCTCCACGACGCCGCTCTTCCGCCCCGCCTTCGTGTAGGATGACGTCGCAGCGAACGATCGTTCGCGACGAAACCGGAGCATTTCCGGGAGCGTAGTGATTCCTAGACGATGCAAGACCCCCTCGGCCTGATCGGCACCAAAATCGAGGACAAGTACGAGGTCGAGAGCCTGGTCGGCGAGGGCGGCTTCGCGGTCGTCTACCGGGCCAAGCACCTCATCTTCAAGCGACCCGTGGCCATCAAGGCGTTCCGGGCGATGTCGGACTTCGGCGAGGAGCAGCGCGAGAAGCTGCTGCAGGACTTCATCCAGGAAGGGGCCTTGCTGGCCGAGCTGTCGGAGCGATCGGCCGCGATCGTGCAGGCGCGCGACATCGGGACGCTGACCACCGCCAGGGGCGACTGGGTGCCGTACATGGTGCTCGAGTGGCTCGACGGGGCCTCGCTCGATCACGTGCTCGAGGCCGAGAAGCAGCTGGCGCCGCGCACGCTGCAGCGCGCGGTGAAGCTGCTCGAGCCGGCCGTCGAGGCGCTGGCGATCGCGCACAAGCGAGGGATCGCCCACCGCGACGTGAAGCCCGCGAACATCTTCATCCTGGGCGATCCGCGCGGCGAGGACTGCACGGTGAAGCTGCTGGACTTCGGCATCGCCAAGGTGGTCCAGGACGCGCAGAAGATGGGCGCCTCGTTCACCAAGACGCAGGGCGCGGTGACGTCCTTCACGCCGGCCTACGGCGCGCCCGAGCAGTTCTCGCGCACGCACGGCGCGACCGGGCCGTGGACCGACGTCTACGCGCTGGCCCTCGTCATGGCGGAGGTCCTCACGCACAAGGCCCCGCTCCAGGGCGACGACTTCTTGCAGCTCGGCTTCGCCACGGCCAACCCCGAGCGACGGCCGACGCCGCGCGCGCTCGGCGCCCCCGTCTCGGACGAGATCGAGCAGGTCTTCGCGAAGGCGCTCGCCGTCATGCCCGACCAGCGCTACCAGAGCGCGGGCGCGTTCTGGAACGCGCTGCGAGCGGCGCTGGCGATGGAGCCGATGCCGGCCAGTGTCGCGTCCACCTCGGACGTGTCGACCGCGTCGACCCTCGCGGCGCCGCCCGCGGTGGCGCCCACGCTGGTCGCGGGCGCCTCGTCGGTGCCCGAGCCGGTCGCGACGCAGGCGCCGGCCGCGTCGTCGCGCGGGGCGGGCGTGCGGATGATGGCGATGGCCCTGGGGGCGGCGATCGTGGGTGGCGTCGTGGTCACGGCCCTGTCGATGCACGGCGGCGACAAGGCGACCAAGTCCGTCGTGTCGGCGACCGCATCGGCCTCCGCGAGCAGCGCGCCGATGGCGCCGGCGATGCCGGCCTGCCCCAAGGACATGATCCACATCGAGGGCGGGCAGTTCTACATGGGATCGAGCGATCCGAAGGCCGACCCGCACGAGAAGCCCTCGCACAGCGTCATGCTCACGCCGTACTGCATCGACCGCACCGAGGTGACGGTGGAGGCGTACAAGGCGTGCAGCGACGTGGGCAAGTGCCCTCCCGCCGGCCACGCCAACAGCTTCGCGGGGCTGACCGACGGCATCGCCAAGGTGCTCGACCCGCTCTGCACCATCAACGAGCCCGGCGGCAAGGCCAAGCACCCGATCAACTGCGTCGACTGGGAGATGGCCGCCAACTACTGCAAGCAGCAGGGCGGTCGCCTGCCGACGGAGGCGGAGTGGGAGTTCGCGGCGCGCGGGCCCGACGGGCGAGCGTACCCCTGGGGCGACGACCCGCCGGGGCCCTCGTTCATCAACGCCTGCGGCAGCGAGTGCATCGACTGGGCGAAGAAGAACGGGATGCTCGGGCAGGTCGCGTTCGCCCCGCCGATGTACGCCGCGAACGACAAGTTCGCGACGACGGCGCCGGTCGGCTCGTTCCCCGACGGCAAGTCCCGCTACGGCCTGCTCGACGTGGTCGGCAACGTGTGGGAGTGGACGGCCGATTTCTATGCAGAATACAGCAAAGAGCCTCAGAAGGACCCGAAGGGTCCCGAGAACGGCGAGGCCCGGGTGGCCCGCGGCGGCGCGTGGAACGGCTCCGACCTCGCCTGGGTGAGGCCGACGTACCGCTTCCACTTCGCCCCCGACAGCCGCAGCTACGGCGTCGGGTTCCGCTGCGCGGCGTCGCCTTCGATGCGCTGAGTCGAATCAGCCCCGGCTGCTACGTACGCGCGCGCCCTTCGCCCGTGCCTTGCGGAAGCGAGACGTCGGCGAGCCCTTCGTCATCTCCTCGCGGAGGTTGAGGTTCGTGTCGGCCTTGGCGCGGTTGGCGCTGGAGCGAGTCGACTTTCGGGACGCCTTGCCGGTCTTCGACGGCTTTTCGAGGGCGTATGCCGCCTTCGCGCCGGCGTGCTTGGTCGCGTGGCCGACGGTGAACTTCTTGGCGCGGGGCTTCTTCGCGACGGCGCGCTTGCGCGCCTTCGGGGTGGGTCCTCGTCGCTGCTCCTGGGCATGCAGGTCTTCGGCTCTCGTGGACATGCTCTCTCTCCTCAGCTACCCCGGCGAAGCGATTTGATCTGGTCGTCGATGTGTGGCCTGACGGGTGCGCGCTTGGGCCGCGAACGCAGCGGCCGCTCCGCGGTCGAGGCGAGCCATCCGGTGATCTCGTCCTGGATGGACGCGTGGGTCCCTCGCTGGCGTAGTGGGTCGTTCGAGACGGAGAACGAATGGTCGCCGCCTTCGACGACGTACAGCTCCGATCCTTCCGGCATCTGCTCGACGAGGGGCCTCAGCTCGTCGGGCGAACCGAAGACGTCGCGCGAGCCCTGGACGAGGAGCGCCGGCACGTCGACCTCGTACAGGTGGCGAGCGTGGTGCGCACGCTCGCCGATCGGGTGCAGCGGATAGCCCAGCACGACCACGCCGTGGACGTCCGCGGTGTCGTCGTCCGCGGCGGCGATGATCTTGGTAGCCAGGTGGCCGCCGAGCGACTTGCCGCCGATGAACAGGAGGTTCTTGGGTCGGCACTGGCGCGCGGCAGAGATGGCCGCGCGGTACACGGCCTCGAGCCGCTCGCCGTTCTCCGGGACGGGGCGGTCGTGCACGTCGAAGAGCGGCGAGTCGTAGGTCACGACGAGCACGCCCCGCTCCGCGAGCCCCGTCGCGTAGTCGACCATGAACGGGTCGTGCTGGGTAGTGCTCGAGCCGTGCCCGAGCAGCAGGGTGATCCCGAGGGGATTGCCCGTGGCGTGGTACTCGGTCGCCGTGACGTTCTCGCCTTCGACCAGGAAATGAAATTGCTCCGCCATGATGGGATCTCTCGAGCAAGACCCGTTCCCCGTGGCCAGGCTGCGGGTTGCGCCCCGTGGAGCCCCGCGCGGTCGGCCGACCGGCGGATGATGCGCCCGCGCGCAGGGCCTGCGCGCCGCGCGACGGTGGACTCACGCGCGCTTTGGGATTAAGTCATTCGGCCATGCGAGCCGAATGGGTTTCCAAGCGCACGGGTCCGTGCAGAACGCAAATGCATTACGCCCGTCAGGGCATGGTCACGGAGGAGATGGCCTTCGTCGCCGCGCGCGAGAAGCTCACGCCCGAGGTGGTGCGGGACGAAGTGGCGCGGGGCCGCATGGTCATCCCCGCGAACGTCGCCCACCACGAGCTCGAGCCCATGGCCATCGGCGTCGCGGCGTCGTGCAAGGTGAACGCGAACATCGGCAACAGCGCCGTGACGAGCGACGTCGACAAGGAGCTGCGCAAGCTCGCCATCTCCATCAAGTACGGCGCCGACACGGTGATGGACCTCTCGACCGGCGGCGACATCGACGTCATCCGGAAGGCCATCCTGCGCGCGTCGCCCGTGCCCATCGGTACGGTGCCGATCTACCAGGTGCTCACGGAGCGCAAGAAGGTCTCCGACATCCGCGCGAGCGACCTCATCGACATGCTCGAGCACCAGGCCCAGCAGGGCGTCGACTACTTCACGATCCACGCCGGCGTGCTCGTCGAGTACCTGACGATGGTGAAGGACCGCATCACGGGCATCGTCTCGCGAGGCGGCTCGATCATGGCCCAGTGGATGCTCGAGCACCACAAGCAGAACCCGTTTTACACGCACTGGGACAAGGTCCTCGAGATCTGCGCCAAGTACGACGTGACCATCAGCGCCGGCGACGGCCTGCGCCCCGGCTGCCTGCACGACGCGAGCGACGAGGCGCAGTTCGCGGAGCTCAAGACGCTCGGCGAGCTGACGAAGAGGGCGTGGGAGAAGGACGTTCAGGTCATGATCGAGGGGCCGGGCCACGTGCCTTTCGACCAGATCGAGATGAACGTGAAGAAGGAGATCGAGATCTGCCACGAGGCGCCGTTCTACGTGCTCGGCCCCCTCGTGACCGACATCGCCCCCGGCTACGACCACATCACGAGCGCCATCGGCGCGACGATGGCCGGCTACGCGGGCGCGGCGATGCTCTGCTACGTCACGCCGAAGGAGCACCTCGGGTTGCCCGACGAGGACGACGTCCGCCAGGGCCTCGTCGCCTACAAGATCGCCGCCCACGCGGCGGACATCGCACGCCACCGCCCGGGCGCGCGCGACCGCGACGACGCGCTCAGCCGCGCGCGCTACGCGTTCGACTGGAAGGAGCAGTTCCGCCTCGCGCTCGATCCGGAGACGGCGCAGTCGATGCACGACGAGACGCTGCCCGACGAGTACTTCAAGAGCGCCGAGTTCTGCTCGATGTGCGGGCCGAAGTTCTGCAGCATGCACATCAACCGCGCCGTCGAGGAGTTCAACCAGAAGCTCGAGGAGGACCGGAAGG